>JAKLEG010000032.1 GCA_022703175.1 Myxococcota bacterium
CGCTGTGCTGTGGCCCCCAGGCGGTCGGCCGCAACAACGGCGTGAGAGGGTTGCCGGTCGCTATCGACACTCTAAGTCGAGACGAGCGCTTTGAAACCGCCCATCGAGAAGCGCTTCATGTCGAACGGCATTGCGAATTTCGTCCCAGGCTTCGGTTGCATGCGCGGGTCGGCATAGACCTTTGCGTTGATGCGGTTTCGGTCGGCTTTCGACTTGAAGATGACAAAGGCGAAGACGACGGTTTCCTCGGCCTTTAGCTTGCATAGTTTCTTGAACGGCATGCCCCATTTCGCGTCCAACGCGTCGCCGACGCATTCGTAATAGTCAAGCGCGCCGTGTTCCATCCAGATCTTGCGGCCGAGTGTCGCGAGCTTTTTGTACGCTTTCAGATTCGTCTTCTTGATCGGGATGACGTAGCCATCGACATACTTGGCCATGCGTGGACTCCTTTGGCTGGTTACAGAGCCATACAGTAGGTACGTGGAAATACCGGCGCAACCCAATGGCCGCGACCGACATCACGGGCGTTGTGCCACGGGCGACAGGAAGATCATGACGACCATCGCCCTGAAACCTCGACCGACCTCACCTGAAAGGCCGCAACAATCCAGAATCACTAAAGAATCTATGGTTCTATCGCAGGCCGATCAGGCTCCTGATGCATGGCCGCCCCGGTGCCGGAACTGTTGGCGAACGCAGACTCACCACCCTTCTCAGCTGTGCACGCTGATTTAGATATGCTCTATGGCCAACGGCTGCGTTGCATCGTGCCTTGGCGATTCAGAGAGGACCCAAAGATGCCATCGAAGATACTCGTTGTGGTCAGCTTGCTTGCAGCTCTTGCCGCATGTGGGTCCGAACGTGACACTTCCGGAGCGGTGCCGGCCACGTGCGAATCTGGAACTGTAACGTGCGGGTACCGGGTCCCGGCGGGTGTTGGTGCCTACTGCGGCGATGGCCAAATCGACCCGTCGACAGAGCAATGTGACGACGGCAACACCCAACCGGGCGACGGCTGCTCTGGGACCTGCAAAGCCGAGCCCAACTGGGTCTGTCCGCCTGAAGGAGGCGCGTGCACCTGGGGCATCGCATGTGGCGACAGTAAGCGGGATCCAGGCGAACAGTGCGATGACGGCAATCAGGCCGACCTTGACGGTTGCTCCAGCGGCTGTGTTGTCGAGCTGGGTTACACCTGCCCCGATGCCGGCAGCGATTGCCAACCGCTCGCAACCTGTGGTGACGGCGTGCGCCAGTCATTTGAGACCTGCGATACCGGCGCTCTGAACGGAACCGGCGGCTGCGATGAGTATTGCCAAGTGGTCGAAGGCTGGCGTTGCCTGGACGCCGGGGTCGCGTGCCAAAAGCTACCGACATGCGGCAACGGCACCGTGGAAATTGGCGAGCAGTGCGACGATGGCGCTGAGGTGAGTGGCGATGGCTGTTCCGCAGGCTGCCAGCGTGAGACTGGCCGGTGGAGCTGTCCCGCCGCAGGTGGTGTGTGCGCGAGCACCCGCGAATGCGGCAATTTCTTGGTCGAGCCTGGCGAGCGTTGTGATGACGGCAATGCGATCGGCGGCGACGGTTGTGACGCCACGTGCCAATCAGAGAGCGGTTGGGTCTGCCGAGTTCCCGGCCAACCCTGCGTGCCGATATGCGGCGACGGTGTCGTGACCGAGCCCGAGAGCTGCGACCTCGGGGGCGTCCTCGATCCAGGTTGCGTCGACTGTCAACTGGTGCCGGGCTACACGTGCGGAACCACCGCGTGCGCGCGTGCCACCTGTGGCAACGGCACCCCAGAACCCGGAGAGCAGTGTGACGACGGTGATTCCAATGGCCTCTACTTCGCGGATGGCACCGGTTGCTCTAGAAGCTGCACCCTCGAACCCACGTGTCGCGATGGCAGCGGCTACAATCAGGCCTGCACGACGACCTGCGGCGATGGCAACCTTGAGCCCGGAGAAGATTGCGACGACGGCAACCTCTTCGACGGCGATGGTTGCTCGGCCACCTGCGCTGCGGAGCCAGGATTTACGTGTACGCCAATGCCCGTCGGTCTCGCGAGCCCTTGTGCTGGTGACTCGGGCCCCTTGTGCATGAGCCTGTCGGTCGCCTACCGCGACTTCAAGAGCACGCGATACGCCGGCCAGGGCGGCCATCCCGACTTCCCCTACATGTTCAGCAATTACCTGACGAGCACCGGCGCCTCGACCGGTCACAAGATTATCTGTGTACCAGACGGAGCTGGCGCTGCCCGCGCGGCTTGGGGCGGAGCAGGGGACGCGACGGCTCGTTGCACGGGGCTCGCTCAGGGCCTGCTCGTCAACGGCAAGATGGTGTTCAACAGCTCGCGGCCTTCAGGCTCCCTGTGCTCCTGCCACTACACCGATTGGAATCAAGGAGAGCCGCACTACCCGGGTTACAACTTCCCCCTCACCAACGGCACCATTAATCAAACCGAGGTTCAGGGCACCGTGGACAACTCCGGCGCAAGCGGCAAACAGCGGTTCTATGGCCAGGTACAGAGCGTGAAGGATGCAACCTCGTTTGCACAATGGTTCACCGACGTCGCCTGCACGAATCCGCCAACCACGCCGTGCAATCGCAAGAGTCTCTCAGCGTTGTCGTTGACCGAGACCGCTTCGGGCAGCAACGAATTTTTGTACACAAGCGGCACCAACATCATCACGACTGGCTTCTTTCCGTTGGATGGCAGCAATCCCACTGCCGCCAGTTGGGGCGAAGTGCCGGAGTGCAACCTCGCACCGTATTGGTACGCCAACTCTGGGTCGAATTTTGCCGGCTGCATTGGGCCGCAGTACCTGTATGTGCCCTATCCGGGAGCACCGGCCGGGTCGGTGGCAAATCCGCCGGGGGGCGGGATGTGGTTTGAGAACGCGAACCAAATCACTGGTCGAACGCATGACGCCCATTTCACCAGCGAGGTGCGCCTGTTGTTTGCTTACCACGGCGCGGAATCCCTCAAGTTCTTTGGCGATGACGACTTGTGGATTTTCATCAACGGCATTTTGGTGTTGGACCTGGGTGGCACACACGAGACGTTGCCGGGCCAGATTGACCTGAGCGACCCTGACGGCGCCACGCCTGGTTTCGCGCACGTCCAAGAGGCGGGATTGCCCAATTTGGTTACCGGTGGGGTGACGACGGCCGAAAGGGTTGCGGACATCGACCTTGGGTTGGAAAAGGGCAGGGTTTACGAGATCGCCATTTTCCATGCGGATCGCAGGCACCGCGAGTCGAACTTTCAGCTTGGTCTTGCAGGTCTCACAGCGACGCGCTCTATCTGCACGCCGTTGTGCGGTGATGGCATTGTGACTCGCAACGAGCAGTGCGACCATGGCAGTGAAGCCTACACGGCTTGTGCAAGCACCGAATCTTGCAACAGCGACACCGCCTATGGCGCCTGCACCACGGCCTGCACCTGGAGCACGTTTTGCGGCGACCACCGCGTCGATGGCCCCGAAGAGTGCGACGACGGCATCAACGCGAACAGCAGTTACAACGCCGCGGGTTGCGGATTCGGCTGCAAGAATCTGCCCCGCTGCGGCGATGGTAAGCTGGACGCACAAGAAGAATGCGACGACGGGGCCGACAACCAGGACGGCCTTTACGGTTGCAGCACCACCTGCACCCAGAACGCGTCATTCTGCGGCGACGGCATCGTCGATGGTTCCGAGGAATGCGACGACGGCATCGACGTGGCTGGCCGTGGAGTCTGCGGCGAGGACTGCACGTGGGGCCCCTTCTGCGGCGACGGCGTGACGCAACTGGAGGATAGCGAGCTGTGCGACGAAGGCGACGCGAACGGCCAGCCCGATCGCTGTTCGGCGACCTGCGGTGCGCCGGGAATCTGCGGCGATGGTGTGGTGCAAAGTGAGCTTGGCGAGGCCTGTGATAACGGCGTGAACGACGGCCGCTACGGCGGCTGCATGCCCGATTGTGCGCTTGGGCCGCACTGCGGTGATGGCGTGGTGCAAGCTGCAGAGGGAGAGGCGTGCGACGCTGGCATCCAGAATGAGGACGGGATTTACGGGGGCTGCAGCAGCCAGTGTGCGTGGGGCCCGCGCTGCGGTGACGGCGTCACGCAGGCACCTCCGGAGCAGTGCGACGACGGCAACACAACCCATGCGGATGGCTGTAGCGCGAGCTGCATGACGGAAGTGTGGATGCCGTTGTGAGTGGCCAGACGCCGAGGAGCCCCACTTAGCGCTTGGCGGCTCGCTTGGTTTTGCGCGGCTTGCGAACAGCCTTCTTCTCCGGCTCCCACACGCCTAGCATGGCGCCGGTGGGATCGATGAAGATGCCGAAACCGCCCATGTCGGGAATCGGCTGGTATTCAACCACGACCTGAGCGCCCAGTTTGGCGGCCTTGGCGATGCATTTCTTGACGTCGGCGACCTGCACGTAGTTGACCCAGGCTGCTTTGCCATCAAAATCCTCTGGCGTCTGCATGCCACCCCCCGACTCGCGCGAGCCGGTGTCAAAAGCGGTGTAGGTCATACCAGGCGCCATTTTCAGTTCTTCGAACTTCCAGGCGAACAGCGCCTTGTAGAACTTCTTGGCGCGCGATGGGTCGCCGGTGTTCAACTGATAATGGGCAAAGAGATTTTTGAGTGTCGGCATCGGATTAGCTCCTTGGCTGGGTAAGCTACGGCAGAGCACGGATTTGGCAACGAGCGACCGCTTCAGTGGCTCACAAGACCTAAGCGACCTTCTCTTTGCCATCAGTGTGCATGGCCGCCGCTGCAACCGCAGTCTTCGCCTCGCCAGGCCTGGCGTCCTTCGCTTACCAAAAACCAGGTCATGCCGAGCGCGGCCACCGGATCTGCCCACCACCAACCAAACGCGGCATTCAGCGCAATGCCCACCAATGTGATGATGGACAACCAGAAGCAGGCTGTCGTTTGGAAGGAGTCGGCTTCGAGCGCGCGGCTCGCGAGACCTTGCGCCGTGCGCCGTTTGGCACGGGCCAGCCACCCCATGACTGTCATCGACAACGTGGTGATGGCGATGCCCGCGAGCGACGGCTCAGGCTTTTCTTCGGTGATAAGCGCCTTGCCGGCGTCAAAGGCGATGTAGGTGGCGAGCAAGAACAGCGACAAACCCACAAGCTTGTGGGCGCGCTGGTCGAGATGTTCAATCTCCTCCAGGTCTTGCGCATGCCGCTCCGCGCGCAGGCGCCAGATAAGAACCAAACCCGACGTCGTCTCGACGAAACTGTCGATGCCGAAGCCCAACAGCGCCACACTGCCCGCTGCGATAGCCGCAGCGACCGAGACCGCACCTTCAATCACGTTCCAGCCAACAGTGAGGTACTCCAAGCGCAGGCCCCGGCGCAGCAACGCGGCCCTCGCCGGTGTCGTGTCCACCTCGCCAGCGGCCGTAACTGTGTTGTTGCAGCACGCAGCCTCAACCTTGTTGGCGCCATCGCCACAGGAGCAAGCGCACGGCGTGGACTCGGCGGCTTTGCCGTTGGAAGGCTGACACTCTGCGGTTTGTCTACAACTCATCGTTTCGCATCCTACCATGCTGTTGGCCCACTGTTGGTGCACTCTCGCGGCTTTGCAAGGCGAGTGCTTCCAGATCGATGAACCTGGTCATCATTACTGGTCCGAACAACCCTGAGCCCTTTACGCCGACGCAACCGATCGTTACCCATAGGCGCGCAGCAACTGTCGTGATGACTAGGAGTCCGCCATGGTTTTAGAAGTCGAAAAAAAGCCACAACCCAAGTGGATGACTTGGATCGGTCGCGTGCTGAGTGCGTTGCCGGCGCTTGGATTGTTGATGAGTGCGACCATGAAGTTTACGAGTGGCCCGGAGATGGTGGCGCAGTTCACCGAGCACTTTGGTTACCCCGCGAGCACGCTCGTTCCTATCGCCGTCGCCGAGCTGCTCTGCACCGTGATTTATCTGATACCGCAAACAGCGGTGCTGGGAGCGGTGTTGCTGACCGGCTACTTGGGCGGCGCTGTAGCCACACATGTGCGCGCCGGCGAGCCCGCTTTTGTCGGTGCCGTCATTTTTGGCGTGCTGGTGTGGGCAGGCTTGTTCTTCCGGGATGAACGGGTGCGGGCGTTGTTGCCACGGCGGCGGCCGTAACGCCCCATCAAGGTCACCACACACACACGACAGCTAAAACTTCAGCGTCCCCACCGTGAAAGTGTCCTTGGCTTCGGTGAGCCTAACCGTCGTTGACTGGCGCTTTTCATTCGGGCGGCCGAAGTTGGTGATCAGCTCCAGCCGCAACGTCACCGCGCCCTGAAGTGCCTGCGCCGAGCTGCCAAAAAAGTTGGCTTTCACCACGTAGTCGCCCGGCATCGCGCGGCGTAGCACATACTCCTCGGGGCCATACCCTTGCGTAAAATCAGTCGAGACCAAACCGCCAATGGTGCTCTGTTGGTGATCGTACGCCACTTTTTCGCCCGAAGGCTCAATCACCCACAGGTCGATATCCGTCAGGTCGGCGTCCCAGCCCAGTGAGATGCGCACGTCCAAATCCAACAATTTCACCAAGCGCGGATCCAAAGGTAGCTTGCGCACGCCCGCAGCCTTGGCGCGCGGCACGATGGCATTGAACTCCATCAGCGCGACCAGCTCGATGCCTTCAAACCGATCCCACTGGTTCATCACCACCTTTGCCAACAACTCCAACGCGCGAACGTATTGACGCTGGTCGGCCAACACCAACGCCAAATCCCGATACGATTGCGGCTCTTCTGGGCGTAGCCGCAGCACGTCTTCGAGCAGCAAGGCCGCAAGTTCCAGCTCCTTGGCCTGCTGTAGCCGATACGCCACCACGCGCAGCAATGCCGCGTCTTCAAGCTCCAGCTCGGCAATGTTGGACAGCACTTGAATGGCCACAGCCTTTTGGCCATGGTTGAAGAAGAACTCCGCGCAATCCAAGTAGAACGCGGGCGAGCCGCCATACGCTTGCTTCTGCGCTAGATAGACCTTGAAGGCATCAGCTTTTGCCGCACCCTTGATGGCGCGCAGGTAGGGCGTATCAGGATCCCACGCTTTCAACTCAATGCCCGGCTCAGGCGTCGACGGTTCGCCACTGGCGCCACTCCCCACCGCCTTGGCGCTCTTTTTCTCGTCGCTGTCGGCGTCATCTTTGGCCAGGCTGCGGCTGGCCGAGGGCGCTGCTGCCATACTCTCAGCCGCCATGGCTTTGCCTGCGGCGGCGCCGGCACTGATATCTTCTTCTTTGTCAGCATCAGCTCGCGGGCGCCCAGCTTTATGTTTGCGCGCAGGCTCACCGTACTTGAACCCCTGCGGATACTTGAACTTGGTGCTCCACCATTCCACGCGCTCTTGCCACAGCGACAGAATGCGTTCGAGCTTGTTGGCTTCGTCGGCTTGAGCAGCCTGTGTTCGCTCAGCCATCAGCGCCTCGTATTGCGCGCGCATCGCGGTGAGGGCTGCGGGGGGTGGGATTTGATGCTCGACGTATTGCTCCAGCCGTTCCAGCACCAGCAACGAAGTGCCGGGCGTGACCAGGCCATACTGTTTGCCCAGGGCCACCAGCGTTTGTTCGTTCTTTTTCGGAAACGCTGCGAGCACCGTCACTTTGGCTTGAGCCCACAAGCGCGCGAGCAAATCGCCAGAGCTCGCGCGGACAGCGTTGAGTGTGTATTCGCGCGACCAGGTCACCTTGCCAGCGACGCCCAGATCCACACGCACCGTGGCTGTGGGCGAGCTGAGCTTGCCAGTAACCAGCAGCTCGTTGCCGACGGGTTTGCCCGGGCGCGGCAGCACCTGTTCAATCGTGCCATGGCTGGGCGTGACGGCGATGACCGAAAGCGGTGCGTTGCCGATGGCCGCGAGGGCGGTGTCGGCAGAGCCTTTGAGGAGATCGGTGTAGAGACCGCCGGTGCTCTCGGCCAACCACGTCAAAAAGACATTGTTGACGCTGCCGCTCGCCGAAACCGCATGCACCGGGGCTTTGAAGCCCGACGGTTCGCCTTTGCCAAAGCTCGTCAAGCCGTCGGAGAAGAGCCAATAGAAATTGGGAACCGTGCCGTTGGCCGCGGGCGACAGAGCGCCAAGCTGCGTGCCGCCGTCGTAAACCATTTCCCGCAGGACTTTTAGTAAAGCCTCTGCGTTGCCTTTTTCGATCACGAAATGCTGGGCAGACTGGACCGCGTTTCGGAGCACAGTCAGATCCACATCGATGCGATTCTGGTTGTGATCCGCGAAAAAGCGACGGATGAGTTCCATCTCGCGGTTGTGATCGTTGTTGGCGCGCGAGTTGGAAGCATCCCAGAGAATGTTGATGCGCGAGACGGCGGCGGCAGGCTTACCAGCGACTACGGCAGGCACCGGCACGGCATCATGTAGCGCAAAGAACATCTCACCCGCTGGCGTCTTTTCTACCAGGGCTGATTCAATATCGTTCGCCGCAAAAAACAGACTCAACTCGCCAACGACAGGCTTGCCCTGCAATTTGACCTGGGCCGTATAGCGACTGCCGTTGTTGCTGAACTGCATGCCACTTGGGCCTGGCCAACCAACCTTTGGCGCCTGTTTGCTGCCGGCGACATCCACGGTGAGCGCAAACTCTGTGAGCTTGTCTTTAAAGGCCAACGGCAAGTGGAACGTTGAACCTGCGGGGCCAAGCTCCAAGTTGCTGACAAACCGTACCGCGATGGTGCGCGTGCCATGTGCAGGGATTGGGTAAACGCGAGTGTGGAAGTTGTTGCCTTGGGTCCATTCGACCAACCCAGGGTCGACGCCTTTGCGCACCTCGGTTTCGAACACCACGCGGGCCTTTTCTTTTTCGACCACAACGCCATCCACGAGCACGCCGCCGACATCAAGGGCGTAGCCTGAGACAGTCGAGCCTGCGGGGATCGGAAAGTAGAGCTCGCCCTCAAGCTGTCGATCGAGGGCGTTGGCGAAAGTCATGGTCAGTTTGATTTCGGCGACAAAGCCGACAATGCGCACTGTGGTCTCGACATGTGTGAGTGCCAACGGTTGGAGCTGCGTTTGCCCTTTGGGATTGGGCATTTGCACGACCAACGCGGGAGCGCGCTCTTGAGCGTATGCCAGAGAGCTGCCGAACAGGGTCAAACAACCGAGCGCAAGTATCGACCGCATTGAAACCTCCCATGTTGGTGACCCCACCCTACCTGCCAATGTCGGCCACGCAAACGGCGACCACCTGGTGGATCATCGACATGGAACCCTATCCGCCCGTCCCAATAACGCACCCAACATACTGATTTTACTGAACTTTCACCCGATGCAGCTCCCCGTACCACCCCATACCATCGGTTTATCTCCGGGGGGCCCCGACCGCTGCTGCGCAAGGAGAGGGGCTGTTTGCGGGTACGGTTGCCATTTTTGCGAGAACAGCTTTCATTTTTGCGGGTAACCCGCAAAACCAGAAGTGCTTCCCGCAACCCGAAAATGGCTCCCGCAACGCCGTGGGTCCCAACAATGGCACCCTAGGTGGTCCAATGTGCGACACTGTGTCATTTTGGCACGCTCGCTGGGCGCTCCAAGAACGCAAAAGGCGCTCGGCATTGCTGGTGGTGTCAAAACTGGTCAAGAAACCGTGCCTGCAGCCGCAATGGCGACTATGCTCCGGGAGTTTGATGTTCACAGAATGGGAGCTCGCATGGGTGCCGACCCCAGGCGTGACAGCTTGTCTCTCTCTTGGGTGCTTCTTGCGTTGATGTGGCTAGCAGGCACGCCGGCATTTTCGTGGGCCGCCACAGGCGTTCCTTCTGGCCCGGTGCGCGTGGTGGCGCTCAAGATGGATGCCGACAACCCGGCATTGGACCGGCGGGCGCTCCTAAGCGACAAGCTTGCTGCCGTGATTGCGGGCGTGGGCGCCAACAACGTGGACTTGGTGGTGGTGCCTGAGTACACGTTTTATAGAGGATACGAGGACGAGCCTGTGAGAATCCAGCCCGACGGGGTTGGCTATTTCGAAGCGCTGTCACTGGGAACTGCCAAAAGCGACGAAATCGCTCTGGCCGTGGCCGAAACGCAGGCCTGGGCCAAGAGCAACAACATCAACGTGATCCTCGGCACCGTGGCCGAGCACGTCACCACGGTGGAGGACCCCAACCTGCCGGTCGACGTGACGTTCAACAGCCAGCTCATCATCGATCGCCAGGGTCGGATCATGGGGTTCAAGCGAAAAGTGACCGAGTGGCAAGCGCTGTTGTTTCCAAACGCCCAGATCAAACAGAAGGCGCTTCAATCGGTGCGTACCTTCACGCTCTCGACCAAAAGCGGCATGGCCTTTGTGGTGTTTCCAATCATCTGCGACGACTACTACGATGCCGACTTGCTTGCCAAAGCCGCCAATTTCAACGCGGACTTGGTGGTGAATTCCGAAAGCGTCCAAGAATCGCTGCTATCCTGCGAAATCGAGCAGACGACCCAAAGCGTTCAAAATGGCACCTGGACCCCCGCCGAACCCGGATGGATTGCGCTCATCAGGAACATGTATATTCGCAGCTACGAGGCCATTCGGAACATCGTCAAACCTGGTGGCTGGCTGGTAAAGGCCAATAGCTTTTCTAGTACCGGCGGCATGCTCGAACTTCATATTCCGCCTAGCCCTTTGGCCGCGCTGACTCGCACTGATGACTATGTCTACGGCGTCATCCAATTTGACGTCCGCACGGAATCGAGCAACCAGGCGCCGGTGATTGTCTCGGGGCCGACGGTTGCTCCGAATCCGGTGGTCCTGCCGGCGACGGCGACGGTGCAGGTGGCATGCGGAGATGCAGATCATGGGCCCTGGCCGCTTACGGTCACGTGGTCGAAGGTGAACGGGCCGGGCGCGGTGAGTTTCATGCCGAACGTCACTGCCAGCGCCATCTCCAGTGTCGCCTCATTCGGTGCGCCGGGGCCGTATATCTTGCGGGTTGAGATCTCGGACGGTGAGGTCGAGACAACCCACGAGCTGACCGTGCTGGTTACTGATGGCAATTCATCGACCAATCGGGCGCCCGCGGTGAGCGCCGGGCCTTCCGGAGCTGTCGTGTTTCCAGCAAGCGCCCAACTGAGGGGCATGGTTTTCGATGATGGCTTGCCCAATCCCCCCGCGGTCGTAACTGTCGCGTGGAGTCACTCCTATCAGCCCGGCACGATTGTTTTTGGCGATAGCCACGCTCTCACAACCACCGCAACGTTTAGCAAACCCGGCAGCTTTTTGCTTGCTCTCACCGCGAACGACGGGGTGGCATCGACGTCGAGCTATGTGCAGATCATTGTGAATGCGGCGCCGTTGCCAGCCGACACCACCGCCCCCGATGTCGCTGTGGTGTCCCCAACCTTCGGATCGATCGTGGCGGGTTTCGTCGTGGTGAGTGCCGAAGCCTCGGACAACGTTGGCGTCGACGGCGTCCAGCTCCAACTCGACGGCGTGGATTTGGGGGCGGAGTACTATGGAGATGCCCCGTACACGCTGCTTTGGGACAGCGGCACGGCCAGCCCTGGCCTACATTTCCTGACGGCAGTGGCCCGGGATGCTGCCGGGAACGTCAGCACATCGGCGGCTGTGTCGGTCACGGTGTCGGGGACCAACCACTGGCCGGTGATTTCGGCCTCGACCCCAGACAGCCCGATAGCGGTTTTGGCGGGCACCACGACAACCTTCAGCGTGGATGCACACGACGACGATGGCGATGCTCTCTTTTACGCTTGGACGCTCGACGGCATTGTTGAGCCGGTGACAGCCCATACCCTGAATTACAGTCCGCTCGACGGCGATGTGGGAAGCCACTCCCTTGTGGCCACGGTCTCCGACGGCAATGGCGGGTCTGCGACCCAGGTCTGGGGCGTGACGGTGACTGAAGTCGACAGCGATGACGGTCAGCCGGCCTCGGATTCGGGCAACTCCATGGACGGCGGCTTAATCGACGACAGCGATGCGGGCGGGGACTTCACGGACGAAAGTTTTGCGGACGGAAGTCCTGCGGACACGGGCGTTCCTGATGGCGGTTCTCCCGACGCCGATGGTGGCGGACCCAGCACCCGCGATGGTGGTTCTCCCGATGTAAGCTCAGCAGGGCTCATCCAGGGCGGCTGCGGCTGTGCGGCGACGAACTCTCCTGCTGACATGATGGTATTGATGTTGATGTTGGTTGGAGGATCCTCGTCACGCAACCGGGCGTTCAAGTGCCAAAAACACCGTCGGCGTTAGGCCATGCCACAACGACGACAAATGAAAGTTAAGTAAAATCAGGAGGTTGGATCTATTTGTGGGCGGTCGGATAATATTCCATGACGATGATTCTCCTCGATGTAATCCAGGCTTGTTTCGGGGTGGGGGATCGAGTTAGCGGCTACGCGTGTTCATGCTCGTGCCCATGCCCGGCGCAGGCGCGACCCGGCATCATGAGCGGCAAGGTGCCGGCCTTGTAGGCCGCCACGGTGTCGGCCACTGTCTCGAATTCCGAAATGAAAACATGAATATTTGCAGCCGTGAGCTTGTTGTAGGCGCCCATGCCGATGCCGCCGACTACGATACTCTCGAACGTTTCGTTAGCGAGCGACGCTAAGGGCGTGCACATGCCATGGCCGTGATGTTGGTTCTGATTCACCACCGCACGGCAGGCGCCCGTGTCGGCGTCTACCAGTAAGAATGTCGGTGCGGAGCCGAAGTGGGCGCAAACTTGGCTTTGCAAGCCAAGATCTTCGTTGACGGGGATACAGAGGGTCATGGTTTTCTCTCTTGGTAGGCCGGCCCATATGGCGGCGCGTGGTGAGCACAGGCTTACGGCTTCTTGAACACCAGAAACACTTGGTACGGCAGTAACTCGGCATGCTCGGCCTCCAACACCAGGCCGGCTTGGCTGACCAGGCGTATAAGCTCGGCACGCGTCAGCTTCACCGACTCCGGCGGCCCTTGTGGCAGCTTGCCCTCCTTGAATTCGATGAGAGCCATGCGCGCGCCAGGTTTCAACGCTTGGCTGAGCTTGTCGAGCCATGCCGGGCGGTCTTCTACGTGGTGCAGCACGTCGCAGATAAACACCCAGTCGGTCAGGTTGGTCACGCCCGGGTCGCTCGGGGTGATGAGCTTGGCTTCGAGATTTTTGACGCCCGCGGTCAGCGCGCGATGGTGCAGGTGGCGCACCATCTCGGCCTCGGTGTCAGCTGCCACCACCTTGCCGCTGGGCAAGGCTTTGGCAAAACGGAAGCTGAAGTAGCCGGAGCCCGCGCCCACATCTACCACGGTCTCACTTCCCACAAGAGCCAGGGCGTCTACCACGGCGTCTGGTTTTTGCCATAGGGCGCGATCGGGCCGCTCCAAGAACTCAATGTACTTGGACACCTCGGCGAACGGCCGGAGGTGATCAGGTTTGATGCCTTGAGCATGCAACGGGCAATCAATAGGCGGATTGGCGGGGTCGTGTTGTGCCGCGCCAGGATTGTGGGAAGGTGAGGCCGGCGGCGCGGGCGGCAGAGCTGAGGTGTTGCAGGCGCACAGGACAAGCGTGTAACCTGCGACGGACAGCATGCGCTTCATGCCTCTTCTCCTTTGACTGAATCATGACGATGCGCCTTGCAACACCGGCGCGGCCCGGTACTCACCACGGGGCCACCTTCGATGCGCAGGGCCTTGCCGTGCACCAGGGCATCGGCGACTTTTTGATGGGCGGCATCGAGGATGCGACCCAAGGTTGGTCGCGACACCCCCATCTGGGCTGCTGCCTGCTCATGGTACTGGCCGTTCAGGTCTACCAGCCGCAGCGCCTCAAACTCGTCGAGTGCCAACACCAGCTCATTTAGCTCGCAGCGTGGCACCCCCACCGGCTTGAATACCGATGCCAGAGGCTGTCCTGAGATGTTGCGCTTGCAGCAGGGTCGAACCATGTCAGACCTCGACTCCGTCCGGCACTGGAGCAAACCCCCAGCGACGAGGCACAGCGGATTTATGAGCATATGCTTATAATGTCAAGCGGCACTTTGGGTTCAGCTCTGACTCGGGTTGGGCAGACGCTACTTCTTGGCCAGCTCGTCCTGAATGGCCATCAACACCGGCACAACAATTTGGTCTTTGGGGCGTCCCACCGTGCTCTTGATTTCGATCAGCGTTTTTAGGTCCAAGATGACCAAGCGTCGGTCACCGTTGTGCATGACCACAGTGTGGCACAGAAGCTCATCATAGCCGCGCCCATCGTGCAGCACACCCAGTGGGTCGTGGACGATAGATTTTCGGGGGCGGGCCCGCGTCGGGTCCAGCTACTTAATGGCAGTGCGAAGGCCGTCGACGTCGCAACCCTCACATCAAGATCGCATCGTCGACAAAACCCTATGTGCGCCAGGTCAAGCTTGGGAAAGGAGGAGTCATGAAGTGACGAAACTTTTCGATGGAGCCTTGCGAGTGAGGCCGCTCAACGCGAGTCTGTAACTCATCGTAGGTACTCACTTGGCCGGTTGCACTCTATTCGCACCGATAATCATCTAGCTTGGTGGTCGTCAAGCCTCGCAAAATCAAGCTCCGCCGTCGACGACCCTATCGCTCGGTTGACCGCGTCTCATTCAAGGTGTCACGCTGTCGCATGCACAACCTGAGCAGCTTTGTCAGCAGCCATCCGTTCATCGTTGCGATTGCCGTCGTGTTGGGGATCATCACCGTCATCGCTATTTTGAAAAAGATGCTGAAGCTGATGTTGATTTGCGGCTTGGGGTTGGCCTTCGCGGCCGGCTACGCCTATGTCACCGGGGCCAAGCTGCCCAAGAGTTCTGCGGCGTTGGCGCAGCAGGTTACCGATCAGCTCGTGAAAGCCGTCGCCAAGGATTTGCCGGAGGATCTGCGCGCGCAAGTGCAAGCTGTGGTTGCACAGAAGCTCGCGCAAGGCGTGCACCCCGAGGTTCTGATTCAGGTTCTGCGGGAGCAACTGGTGAGCCTGTCGGCGTCGCAACAAGCAGCCACCCCAGCGTACTTTCGACAACGTCTGGAGGCAGCATTGCGCATGGTCGGCAACGAATCACCCTAATACGTCCCGGCTTGCCTCGCACGCGCAAGCCATGCCAGCCTGCGCAGCATGTCCAGCGAACCGAATACCCAACGTTCTTCTTCGCGTCGTCGACGGCGAGGCAAGCGTCCTGGGGATCGCGAACCCAAGGATGGCAAGGCGAACCCGAATCGTGCACCTCAGGCCGCTGTCGCACGCCCGGCGCTGCCCCCCAAGAGTGTATTCGACGATCGCAAGCCCGCCGATGCCGAGCTATCGGCGGAGGAAAAGGTCGAGCTAAAGCAGCACTTTGCGTTTTTGGCTCGCTCCCGCAAGGTGTTGCGGCTCAGCTTCAATGCTGCCGAGGACCTGCTGATCAATGGCGCGCGTGAACCGGAAGATCGGGGCGTCTGCCAACACTTGTTGAACAAGATCGATCGGGCCAGCGTGAACGCCGCTTTGGCGCGTATCCCCGAGCCGGAACAACGCACGCGATTCTTGGGTGGGGTGGTGCGCTTCTCTCGCGACGCCGCGATGGTGATCCTCTACCTGGAATCGCTGTCGGCCACCGCCCCCAAAGCAGAGGCGGCCGCGACCTTGGTGGCAGCGCTCAAACAACTCAACTTTGCTGAAGTTTCTGCGGCACAACTGCGACGGTTGTTGGAGCTTATGGTGGCGCTGTTGGCCGCGACCGACCGTCCGCACTTGGTCATCAGTTTGCTGCGTAGCCCGAGCTTTCGCGCCGCATTCGACCAGGCGGCCGACGTTTTGCCCGCGGAGCTCGCGAGCTTGTTTGTGCCTATGCGCGCCGTGGTGGGCGCACTGTTTGCTCCCGAGCCCGAAGCGCCCGATCCGGAGCTTTTGCACCAAGGGTTGCAGCATGTGCTTGCGGCTCCCACCCATCACTTGACCGGTTTTCCCGAGCGTGCCCGGGCGCGCCTATTGGAGGCGGCGCTGAGCTTGCCGCATGCGAGCGAGAGCCATGATGGCGCCCTCAACGCGCTGCTCAACACCTTTCCTAAAGAGTCGCGGCTGTATAGCCAAATGGCCACCAAACGCGCGATGCAACTGCTGCAACAAGGTCGCGAAGCGCTGGCACAACCGTTGCTGCTCACTCTGCGCGAGCACCATCCTGACTACAGGCTGCCGGGGCGTTGGCTCGACGCGTTGGCCGCGCCACGCCTGGGTGAAGTGACACTGCCGGAGGCTAAGGCGGTCGCGGTTGGGCTTAACCGAGGCTTTTGGGTACCCCACCAACGCCCGGTGTGGACGTTCGTGGGCCCCACAACCGAGGTCGGCGCGTTTGCCGCGGCGGCAGCGCGCCATATGGAGTTGGCGCTGCCGGGACTCGTGCCGCTGTTTAGCCATGGCGTGGGCGCCCAAGCGACGCCGTACTTGGTGTTCCCGCAGCTAGGCCAACCGGTGCGTCGAGCCCTAAAGGAGTTGCGCCGTGAACCGCAGTCAGCCACCGAGTGTGCGCGTTCAGGGGTAGAGGTTCTGATCGCTCTGGCGTTGGCAGGGGTCGCGCTGCCCGATGCTGGCTCCGAGCGCTTTTTGTTAGATGCGGCTGGGCACTTGGTGCTGTTTAACCTGGTGGGGAGTCGGACCGAGGCCCCCGAGCAGGCCATGGCTGTGCACTTGGAGTTGGGTCGCAGTTTGGTCGCGGGGGTGTTGGCGGCGATCCTGGGACCCAAGGCCTCTGCCGAACTGTGTGGGCGTCTGCCTCAGGTTGAATCCTTGCCCGCCATGGCGCGGTTGTTGGCGCTCTGGGCGTGACGTCGCCTGCACAAAAATTGCAGCGTTTTTCGCCACATGCTCTATTGTGAAAGGTTCTTTGGTTGTTGACCCGTTGAAGGTCCGGCAACCTATGCGCGTCTTAAGGAAGTCAAAAGCCACAGGAGAGGTCATGCGTACATTCAGCCTGTTCGCTTGTTCGGCCCTGCTCATGTCGTCCACCGCCTTCGCCATGGAACCGATTCCGGGGGAGGAGCGTTTTGCGGGCAAGGTCACCGACCCTAGCAATGAAGCCGCCGGGCAATTGGGCTTCGCCAAGATGAATGAAGACTACTTCATGCAGCTGACGCTGCGCACCGGCCTCAACTTCGGCAAAGTTGGCATCGGCTTACAGGTGCCGCTCAACCTACGTGTCTGGGACAAAGATCCCGAAAACAACGACGACTACTACGGCATGGTCCGCTACGAAGACTGGAACGAACCGGCCAAGTGGCTGAAAGTCATTCGCTACGTACGCTACGGTCATAAGAGCAACGAGGACGATGTCATTTACGCCCAGGTGGGTGAGCTGGCCGCGCAGATAGGCCATGGCACCATCATGGACCGCTATCTGAACAACTTGGATATGAACACCTTCCACTTGGGCAGCGCCTTCGACGTCTACACCAACTACGGCGGCGTCGAGACCGTGGTGAGCAACTACGGCAGCGTCTTCGGCTCTAAAGACGGCTCGCGCATCGTCGGCGGGCGTGTCTACGTAAAACCTGTGGGCTTTGTGGATCCCGAATCGTCGCTGAACATCTTTGCGATTGGCGCAAGCGTCGTCTCCGACCTGAATGCCCCGCGCGAACTGGCGAGCGTCGCCCGCGTGAACGCCGACAACAGCACCACGCTGGAGCCAGTGCTCGACAAAGACGGCAACCTGAAGGCCAGCAAGTCGGGCGCACAAACAGTGTGGGGCGTGGATGCCGAGGCGAAGCTCTTGAACACCGCGATGATCCAAATCACGCCGTACACCGACTTGAACTTCATCGATGGCGCGGGCTGGGGCTGGCACTTGGGCACGCTCATCACCCTCAGCATGCCGATCGGCTTCGAGCTCACGATTCCCATGCGCTTTGAGTATCGGCGCATGAAGAACAACTACATCCCGGCCTACTTTGGCACTTTCTACGAAGTCGAGCGCTACAGCTTCCCCACCAACGCGGACGTCTCGGTGCCGAAGTCAGCCTTGGTGCGCGCAGCCAACGACGACGGTGGCCTGAACGGCTACTACGGCGACCTGGCGTTTAACTTCGCAGGGCTCGTGGCGGTGGGCGGCATTTACGAGTGGTACGACAACACCGACCCGAACTTTGCGTTGTTTGCCACCCTGCCGGCCATCGAAGTCATCCAGGCCAAGGCCTACTACACCCGCCAAGGCGTGAAAGATGGCAACGACGCTTTCAAACTGGACGACCGCTCGTTGCTCATTGCCGAAGCACGTTACGAGATTTTCACCTACACCTATCTCGTGGGCCGCTTCACCCGCCGTTGGGCGCTTATCGCCGACCAAGCTGAGAAGGATTTTGGCACCTACAAGTCGTCAGATGATTACAAGTTCGGCATCGAGTTCGCGCTGACCTTCTAGGCGCCTATGCGCGATGGGCGCGCCAGCTTTCGCACGACCATGCGAGGTCTACGTCGTCACCGCGTGCAGGGTGCAGCGGCCGGTGTGGCCTTGCTGGGCGTCATACAAGTGCAGTGAGTTGCCCTGGCAGCGACCGAAGGCGTGGCAATCCTTGCACGGACCTTGGCGCAGCCAGTCGCGTTTGCGGAATGGTGCGAAGCGTTTTTCCCAAACCTCGAAAAAGTCGTCGGTGCGGATGTTCCCTTGCACCAGCTCGCGGTCGATGTTGGGGCAGGCGCTGATGGATCCATCGCGGCCACGCAGCCAATCGTGTGAGGCGGGCAGGCCGTCCAGGCTCACGGTGGCGGTGTAGATATTGGCGTCCACCAGGCGCTGCACAGCTTGTGGGGTAAGCGCATAGCCATTGGTGACCATGCCCCAGGCGAGCCCCAGCTCTTGGAACACATCCAGGAGTCGTTGCAGCTCTGGATGGCACAACGGTTCGCCGCCGGTGACGATGAGCGCGACCTCTTTGGGGTTGATGCCTGCCCGCAGCGTGCGAAAAAAGCTCAACCACTCGTCGGTCGAGAGCTCTTTACGTTGCGCGGCTTTGGTGCAGTCACTGCCGCAATGCCGGCGGAAACGACTCTGGCACCGCGAGCACTAAACCCTGTCGGTGTCTTGGATCCTGGACCCGCTCACCTCGGCAGATGTGATCGGCCGAGCCGCGGGCGTTGTTGGTTGTAGCTATAGGTGACCTTTGGTAACCACTGTCACTTCATGCCAAGGGCGCCCGCGAGTCTCCACACAAAGTCGTTCGACCGCGAGCGCTTCTGGGCCTATGCGGCAGCTTTTGGATCGCTGTGGGGCACCCTAGAGGTCACGTTGGGGGCGTTTTTGCACACGCTGCGGTTACCCCTCACCGGCGCCTTCTTGGCTGCCATGGGCGCAGCGTTGTTGGTGGCGATGCGGCAGTTCTATCCAGCCCGCGGGTCGAGCTTGGCCGTGGGGGTCATCGCCGCGTTGCTCAAGTCGCTGTCGCCAGGCGGCGTGATTCTGGGGCCAATGATCGGCATCATCAGCGAGGCGTTCCTTGTGGAGTTGGCCTTAGTTGTGGCGCCGCGGGCGCTGCTCTCGGCGTTCGTCGCGGGTGGCCTGTGTGTGTTGTGGAGCGTATTTCAAAAGGTGCTCACCCAGACGGTGCTGTATGGGGGCACCATTTTGGATCTCTATCTCGCCGCTTTGAAACGCGTGGACCAGCTGTTGGGGAGCGAAAACGCTGGCGCCTGGTTGCTCGTGGTTTGTATCGGAGTCCTGACGCTGTTGGGCGGTAGCCTGACGCTCGTGGGGCGCCATTTGGGGCGTAAGGCTGCCGTCGAGTTGCGTCAGCAGGCTCTCCCGCAGGGGTCGACCCATGCCTAGGTCGGTACCCCCGACAGCACCTGCTGCCGCGCGTCCAGGCTCACGCACAGCGCCTTGGCTTGTGTTGGTTGCAGTTCTTGTGTGCATTGGCTTGCAGTTTGGCGGTGATTTGACAGCCTCGGCGTTGGCGCTTTTGGTGTGGCTCTTGGTGCTTGCGCTCGTGGACCGACGGGCGTTGCGAAAATTGTGGCTGCCGCGTTTTTGGCTGTTCTCGTTGCTGCTCGCGCTCGTGTCTGGTTTTTTGCTGGGCGGTAATCTCTCAAAGGCGCATGGGCTGACGTTGTCGCGGGTGGGGCTGGATGCCGGCCTGCTGATGATCGTGCGCGGCGCGTTCTTGTTGAGTCTGGCAGCGCACCTGAGCGCCAAAGTGAAGAGTGCGCGTTTTCAGCGACTCTTGGCGCGCCTGGGTTTCAGTGGCTTTGGCGCCGCGTTGGCCACGGCCTTTGCGCTGTTGCCTGAGCTGTCACACACGCTGCAAGTGCGTGCTGGCGTTTGGCAGGCTGAGGCCCCCACATGGCGTGGGCGGCTTCGGCATTTCCCAACGCTTGCGGTGCAGCTGTTGGTTGAAACGGCCGTCTTGGCTGAGCAGTGTGCGCGAATGGGGAGCAACCCGCTGTACGCGGCTGAGTTGCTGGTGTTTATCGAAGGTCCGCCGCAAAGTGGCAAGACGCGTTGCCTGCTGGCCTTGGTGGCGGCGCTCAAAGCGGCGGGGCACAGCGTCGGCGGCATTGCGCAACCGGCCGTGCATCAAAGTGACGAGCGTGTAGGTTATCGGCTGTTGGACGTTGCCACCGGTGAAACTACGGCGTTTGCCGAGCGGGTGAACCCCAGCGCCCCCGCGGCGGCTGGCCGGCGTTATCAGTTTGAGCCGGCGGCCTTCACCCGCGCGCGCGATTTGCTCCAGCGTGCGGTGCTGGAGCATCCGATCGTGTGCGTGGATGAGCTAGGGCGTCTGGAGGCCCGTGGCCAAGGGCATCTACCCGGGTTGCAGCAGGCGCTCCTCCAGACACAACCCCGGGTGTTGCTGGCCACGGTGCGCGCCGATGCGGCGCCCGCTTTGATGCTGTTGTTGGGCCGGCCCACCGTGACGCTTGCGCCCACCGCCGATGCTGCGGAGCTAGGCGAACTGTTGACGTTGATAGCGCAGGTGGTAACGCGCCTGTCAGCTCCCAAAGGCGATGCGCACGCGCGAGTAGCATCTGAGGAATGGCGATGACAGCAGGCTTTATGTTGACGCCGATCGGGCGCGTTGTTTCCAACCACAAAGTGCGCGCCGAGCTGCCGGTTGAAGGCAGCGCGGCCACGCTCACCATCTTTCCTGAGTATGCTCCGGCGCTGGAGGGGATTACGCGCAGCTCGCACCTGATCGTGCTGGGCTACATGCACGAGGCCGACCGCAGCGTGTTGCGCGCCCGCCCGCGTAAGCACGATCCGCAAGCTCCCGAAGCAGGTGTCTTTGCCACGCGATCACCGGCGCGTCCCAATCCGCTAGCGCTGACGGTGGTGCCGCTGTTGCAAGTGCGCAAGCTCAGCGTGGAGGTGACTCGCCTCGACTTCGTCGACGGCACGCCGATTGTCGACCTGAAACCCTACTGCCCGGGTTGGGACTCTGTCTACGCGGCCACGCGCGCTCATCGCACGCCGGTCGCGCGAATGGACGACACCCGCTTGGACACGATTTTGTTGCGTGACTTGGAGAATCACCTGGGCAGCGCCGCCAATGCGAGTTGGGCCGTGGCCTTTCGTAACGCGATGCTGATGGCAATTCGGACTTTGGGTGTGGATCCGCGTGACCCTGAGCTATGCTTTACACTTAGCGGTGCCGACGTGACGCTGGACGCGGTGATGGGGATCAGCGGTGCAAGCTTTGCCAATGGCCGCCTGCTTGTTGCGTCCAGCCCAGGGGTACTGCAATTGACGCTTGCGACCCCGCGCCAAACCCTGATGCTGCAACGAGACGATGCAACTGCAACGTTCCGCGTAGTTGCCGAGACACGAAAAGAGCCATAGGCAATGAGCGACTGGCTCCGCCAGCGCGAATTGCGGGGGCGTTAGTGGGACGCAGAAGCGGCGAGCCGCTGGGCGGTCCCCCCAATATAAAAAAAGGCCGATGGGGTTAGCCACCGGCCCGTCTTTACGAAACCGTAACGCGACGACTACGCCATTGCTTTCAGGTTCTTGAGCGGGCGAACCTTGATCTTGGTGGTCGCCGGCTTGGCTTTCACGTTCATCAACTCGCCGGGCTTGAACGGGTTCGGCACGCCTTTACGCGCCGGACGCGCCGGGACCTTGCGCTTCTCGATTTTCACGAGGCCGGGGATTTGGAACACGCCAGCGCCCTTCAGGCCTTTTTTGATTTCGGCGGTGAGGTTTTCGAGAACCGCGTTCACCTGCTTCTTGGACAGCTCGGTGGCCTTCGCGATGTTCTCAACGATTTCACTCTTGGTCGGGGCTTTTTTCCCTGCGGTCTTCGCCATGCTCAATACCCTCATAGAATGGTTGGATGAACCTGCAAAGCCATACCAGATGGAGGGCAGAGAGCAACAGAAGAACTGCACGACGTGCGAGGATTTGTTACCGAGTGCACAACTGGCTCTCCTTTTGGGTAACGGCCGCATGTGCGCATTGACACCGCTAGAGAGCCAGGCATAAGAGGCCCGTGCTGACTCGCCACTTTCCCACCGTGATAAGGCTCTGGCACGCTTGGCGGGCGCTCTTGGCGCACCTTGAATCGGAGACGCCCGCGACTCGGTTTTGGAGTCTGGCACACAGGCGGTTGGCTGTGACCCTTGTGGTGTTGCTGCTGCTGCTGTCGGCGATCGGACTACACGGGTTTTCGCTACCGATATGGCACGACATCCTAGAAAGTGAGAACGGCAGCTTTGCGCCCGAGGTGCTTGTTGGTAAGCCGCGCCATATCCGTTCCGACGACTGGATGGCATCGCTGCCGATGTTCCTGTCGCAGGCTAGCGTCACACCGGCGTTTCCTACAACCAACCCGACGATAGGCCTCGGCCAAGACATGCAGGTGTTGCAGGGCTGCCCCGTATGGAGCCCCGTGTTGTTGTTTCGTCCTACAGCCTGGGGCTTTTTGCTCGGCCGCAATTTTGGCGTCAGTTTTACCTGGTGGGCGCGAGTGCTTGGTTTGTTCTACGCGGTGTTCTTGACCGCTTACCTTTTAACCGAGCGGCGTTTTGCCTTGTCAATGCTTGCTGGCATGGCGCTATTGGGTGCGCCGTTTTTGCAGTTCTGGGCACACAACTGCGACGAGATTCCGGCGTATGGGTTGTTGGCGTTTGTGTTCTGGGCTCGACTTGTAACCTCGACTCCAGTGCGCTCGGCCCTACTTTGTGGCCTTGGCTTCGGCTGGATGGCCACGGCCTTCGCGCTCACGCTGTATCCTCCGTACCAAATTGCCTTGGCCTACTTGCTTGTCCCGTTGGCGCTAGCCTGGTTGGTGCAGTATCGGCATCGCGTGGTGTGGCCCAAGCTGTTGGCCGGGGTGGGTGTGGGTGTGGCGATGGTGGCTGTTGGCCTAGGGGCTTTTTGGGATCTGTCGGCACCTACCATCCAGGCGATGCAGAACACGGTCTATCCGGGCGCCAGAGTCTCGCCAGGTGGTGGACTTACCGCGATGCGCCTGTTTGATAACTTTTGGACGATTCCGCAGAAGGTGCGCAACTGGTCGCCGTTGGACAACATCTGTGAGGCCGCGCGATTTTTCTATGTCTTTCCGCTCTTGTTGGTGCTCATGGTTGAGCGCGATGTGCGCCGCCAGCTGGCGTCACGGCCAGTGTTTTGGGCTGTTGCCGGCACGACCTTGATCCTCGCGGTGTGGATCCAGCTTGGGCTACCGGCGCCAGTGGCCGCCGCGTTGTTGCTATCGCGAGTTCCAGACAATCGCGCGCAAATGGCGCTCGGGTTGGCCGATTTGCTATGGCTGGTGTTGCTCATGGCTTTGGCCGCAACTCAGGCGCAGGTCGGGTCATCTCGGCGCAAAGCGAGTGTGGTGTTGACCACAGCGTGGTTGGCGTGGGCGGCGTTTTTGGGGATGGGTGCTGCGACCGCCCTGCCTCTGTCGGGCATGAGGGTTGCGGGTCGGCTACTTGTGGCGACGTGCTGGGCAGGCATGGCGGTGTGGCTGTTGCGCAGGCGGCGTCGGCTTCTGGTGGGTTACGTGGTGCTGTCGTGGGCGCTCACCCTCTTCTTCAACCCGCTTGTTTGGCGTGGAGCCGATTACCTCTACGACAATCCGCTGTCGCAACAGATCTCGACCATTGCCAAAGCCGACCCCAGTGCGCGCTTTGCGGTGTTCAACTCCCGGACGGTAGCCAACCTGCCACGCATCTTGGGGGCCCAATCCATCAACGGCGTGCTGTTGGTGCCGCAGCTCAGGCTGTGGCAGTT
>JAKLEG010000320.1 GCA_022703175.1 Myxococcota bacterium
CGCGGTACCGATGATGGTGAGCGAGCCACCTTCTTCGATATTGCGTGCGGCACCGAAGAAACGCTTCGGTTTATGCAACGCGTTCGAATCCACACCGCCTGACAGGATCTTGCCGGAGGGTGGCACGACCGTGTTGTAGGCGCGAGCCAAACGCGTGATCGAGTCGAGCAGAATCACAACGTCGTGGCCGTGTTCCACCAAGCGCTTGGCCTTCTCGATGACCATTTCGGCCACCTGCACGTGACGCGACGCAGGCTCGTCGAACGTGGACGAAATGACCTCGCCCTTCACCGAGCGCTGCATATCGGTAACTTCTTCGGGCCGCTCGTCGATGAGCAGCACGATGAGGTACACCTCCGGATGATTGGTGGTAATCGCGTTCGCGATGTTCTGCAGCATGACCGTCTTACCAGCGCGGGGCGGCGAGACGATGAGCGCGCGTTGGCCTTTGCCAATCGGCACAAGCAGGTCGATGATACGCGTCGACAAGTTCGACGGATCGAACTCCAGGTTGAAACGCTTCTCGGGGTACAAGGGCGTTAGGTTGTCGAACAAAATCTTGTCGCGCGCCTTCTCGGGGGCGTCGTAGTTGACCTTGTCGACCTTCAAGAGCGCGTAGTAGCGCTCGGAATCTTTCGGCGGCCGGATCTGACCACTTACGGTATCGCCGGTGCGCAAGCTCAGGCGGCGAATCTGCGATGGCGACACGTAAATATCATCGGGACCCGGTAAATAGTTGTAGTCCGGCGCACGCAAGAAGCCGTAACCGTCGGGCAGGCATTCGAGCACGCCCTCTGAGAATACGGAGCCGTTGTTCTCGGTGTGTTTCTGCAGCAGCGCAAAAATCAAATCTTGCTTGCGCATGCCCGCGGCACCTTCGATGCCGAGGTCGGTGGCTTGTTTGGCCAAGTCACCGTGCTTCTTCTTCTTCATGTCACCGAGATGGATAACGCCGTCTTTGCCGAGTTCCGCTTGTCCTGACATTGGAGCCTGTGCCTCTAATTCCCGTCGTCTGTCGCCTATAACGCCGGGGGATGGATTGAGAATCCTCGTTGTTCTCGACTTTTCGCCCACGATGGCGACCGGGAGTGCGGCCGAAAAGCCAACAAACCACCTACTGCGTAACGCAGGAGTTGAGCGAAGAAGTTTCGCTCGGGGGCATCTCTCCCATAACTCTCTACGCCGGGTCAAGCGCCGCAAACGCCTTTGCGCAGCCGTCTGCGCTCATTTGCGATCGTCGGCTTTGGATGTGGCCCATCATAAACATCACGACCTGCGCGACCACGGCCGGATCGCGTAAGATGCGCCGATGCCCCTGTTTCTCGGTGGCGAGCAGCGTCGCTTGTGGCCAGTGGGCGGCCAAGCGCTCCGCCGCTGCAAAGGGCACATCGTGGTCATCCCGGTCGTGCACAATGAGTGCAGGCGTGCGATTTTGCGCTGCCACGCGGCCACCTTCTAAATCCTGCCAGCGGTGGCTAAAACGCGCTTCCATATGCGCCTGCATCGCAGCGCGCACTGGCTCACTTATGTTTAGCGCCCGTGCAAATGCCTGCGACATGCCCTCCACATCAATGGGTGCAGCCATCACAACCACGCGCTGCACTGAAAGCCACCCCGCGGAGGTTGCAAGGTTAGCGGCAGCGGCGCCGAGCGAATGCGCCACAATGCCGTACACGCCCCCCACAGCCTCGCTCACGGCCACCATCGACTTGGCAAAATGCAACATCGTCGCATAGCGACTTGGTGAATGGCCGTGGCCAGGAGCATCAAAGGCAATCACCTGAAAACCCGCGGCGCACAAAGGTTCGATGAAAGGCCAAAGCTGCGTACCACGCCCTCCCCAGCCGTGCACCAAGAGAACACGACGGTCGCCTTGGCCCCAACGCCACGCGGCCACGCGCCCATACGGACCCTCGACGTTGAAGCGGGCACCCCGCTCTAAATAGGGCTGCTCGGTTTTCGGATGCTTGTGCCGGGGTGGCTTGCAAAACAAATGCGTGGCCCAGCGCCGCGCCAGGCTGGGCGCAATTCTGGATGTGAGGCCCAACCCCATGCGATGGGCCGCCAACACGAGTCGGGCGCCTCCACGTAGCTTTGGACCGGTGCGTTGCTTGCGCCGATGGGTCATCTAACACCTCCGCAGGCAGGCCCAAACTGCTTGCCTCTCACGGTTATGCTAACTCTCTTGCGGCGCGCGCGGGGGATATGACAGAGGCCTTCGGATTTTTCAAGACTGGCTGAATCGACGCAAAGGCACGCACCTACAGGAGCGGTATCTCTACCGCCCCTGCAGGGCCTTCAGCATCGGTACGAAAGAACTCTAGGCCGTTGCCAACGCGCTATTCGGCGGGAGTTACGTCTTTGACGCGCACGGCGGCCGCATCCATGGGATAGGGATAAGCCGCATCGGGAATACCCGTGGGGAACGCGGCCAGCATGTACTTCGCGAGCACACCCCACTCCTTCACTTCCACGAGAGGCAACGCCCACTGACCCTCGGCATTCATGTTGCCAGGCCCCAACAGACACGGGCGCAACTTGACCACCGGGCCTTCGGCATTGGCGCAATCGGCGGTCGCCACCATCGCGTCCTGACAGACAATCGTCTGGGCAATACGCGCAAGGCTGCCGAACAACGGGTTGGGGGTAATCTCGGAGCCGGTGTACGGATGCAATGGCGTCATGCCAAAAGCCTCAAGGAATCCGGCCAAGTACATGTTGGTAATGACCAAGAAGTGGTCACTCGCGACGTTGAAATTGGCGGCTGTCCAGCGGCCTGCCCACGGCACCATCTCGTTGTACGTGTACAGATTCACGTAGCCACCCATGCCATCGGCGGCGTCTACCTTCATCACCCGCCCGGTGGGACCAGTCATCATCGGATTCAATGCCAACGCTGCGGAGTCCAGCGGCGCAAACGTGGCGTCGTACTCAATCTTCAACCCTGAGTAGCCCAAGAAAAACGAGTCAGAGCTCAATCCCTGGGTGACGCCAACATCCAAACCCGCAAAGAGATTGCCGGCATCCAATTGGAACATCACCATGGGGTACCCCGGGACGCTGGTGTTAAAGGGGCTCGCGCCAAGCGGCACAACACTAAAAATATCGGCAAAGGTCGTGGCTTTGCTTGCCCCCTTGCTGAAACGCAGCGATTCCCGCAACACGCCGTTGGCCTGCACCGCGACGACATAACGGGCGCCCGGTGCGGTCTGGGCCGTGCACGCGCCGCCCAACACGGTGTTCCGGTTGGCGTCGGTGACCAAGTGCATCAGCGGTGAGTCTTGGGACAGCAGTTCGCCCTGGATGTCATGGTTGCTTGTAACAAGCGGCGCCAAAACATTGAAGCCGGGCACACCCATCGCTGGCGCCAAGGCCGCGTTCATGCCAGCCACCACCGGCCCGAGCACACCACCGGTCAGGGTGAGTGCGGTTTCGAAGCTGTCGGCGATCACCGGCGGCTCTACCGTCAGGTCGGTGTCACCCAAGATCTCGCTATCCAGCGTGTAATTGATGTCGAAGAACTCACTTTCGTCCTGCACCAGCGACACGACACCATCGGGAGCCACCGAAATCGTCAGCTTGCCCAGCGCCAAGCCGTACCAGCCGGCCTGCACCAAGATGACGCCGTTCACCACCGTGGCCGGATAAAAGTCGTGCGAGTGACCGCCAATGATGACGTCCACGCCGTTCAGCAAGTAGGCATAGGCGTTGTCTTCGGTCACCCCCGAGTGCGACAGCGCCACCACCACGTCCACTTGTTGCTCATCGCGTAACGCGGTGATCACCGGCTGCACGTCAGCAGCCACCGCCGCCACGTAGGCTGCAGAGTTGAGCGGATTGACGCAATGCCCACGGGCACAACGTTCGCCGCTGTCGCAATCGCTCTTGTCTTCACATGCCGCACCATCGGCAGGCACCGAAAAGCTCACGGGGCTTGCGGCCGGAGCCACCAACGCCGCCTCATAGCCCATGAATCCGACGAAACCGACCTTCAGGCCGTTTGCCAGCGTCTTCACGGCCCACGGCACGATAGGAGCACCGCTGCCACCCTCGCCCATCTGGTGCTTGAGCGCCGAGCCTGAGCCAGTATCGGCCACTTCGGAGAAGTTCGTGTTGCTCGCGACCAACTGCAAACCTCCGCCAAAGGTGTTGTTCTGCAGCGCAGCCACGGCCTTGGCCAACACATCGGAGCCAAAGTCGAACTCGTGGTTGCCTAGGGTCGCAAAGTCATAACCCAGAAGCGTCATCGCGACGTAATCGGGCGCGGCAAGCGGGGTAGCCGGATGGAAGATGGTGCCCATCGTGGCATCACCTGCCGACACCAGCATCACCGGCGCTTCTGACTCGGCGCGGATCTTGTTCACCAAGTACTGCCGACGAACCATGCCACCCACCGTCTGTTGGTCGGCGCCCAGTTTGATCTTCTGGTAGGCTGCACCGATCTCGGTCTCGGTTACCTCGCCAGCAGCGTTAGGCAGGAACGGAAAATCAGCGTACGAACCAAACCCCAACAGGTGCGAATGCTCGTCGTTGGTATGCAACAACACGAGCTTGCGCGCCGTAGGCGGCGTGGACTCGGGAACGTAGGGTGCCGGGCTCTCCGGGGGCACAAACGGCACCTTGTTAGAAGTGGCGTTCTTGGTGCCCTCGATTTTGCAGGCGGGGGTGACCATCGACATCAAGAGCAGTGCGAGTAAACTCGCCGTCAGCCGTTGCATGGTGTCTTGCTCCTTGTTCACGTGGGTTACGATTGTTGGCCAGGCGCCGCTTCGGTCGCCGGGGCTGGGGCTGATTCAACGGCCGGGGCCGGCTCCACCGCGGGCACGACCTCAGGTGCGGGTTCGACCGCGGTAGGCACGTCGCTGGCGCCGTGCTTGCAGGCGCAACCCTTGTGCGGCGCTTCACCGACTAACGGCCCGACATCAAAGGCCGCGCTGAAACTCAAGCCAAAGATGTAAGCCACCGTTGAGCCAGCCCAACCGCCCGAGAACTTGCCCGGAAATTCGTTGGTGCGTGCCTCACGCGGCGCGAAAAAGACATTCTCTAAGTTCGCATGCACGCCGTAGCGCCCAAACACGTACGAGGCCCCCACGGCCACAATGTGTTGGTCGGAGTTCGGCGGCGCCGGGTTCACGGTGTCTTCGGGCAGCACCTTCTGGTCGTAGGCATAGCCCGCGCGCACCGCGAACGCGTCGTTCACCCAGTATTCGCCGCCCACCGAGAGCAGCCAGCTGTTTTTGGCGTCCCGGCGTTGCGATTGGTCATCGCGGGTGCCGTCGGCGTTGATGAACGAAACGGTAAGCTCCTTGTAAGTACTCCACAATTGGTACTCGGCATCGGCCGAAATGTTGAGCTTCTTAGGAATCACGTCGTACGCCAAA
Source organism: Myxococcota bacterium (assembly GCA_022703175.1). Classification (GTDB taxonomy): domain Bacteria; phylum Myxococcota; class XYA12-FULL-58-9; order XYA12-FULL-58-9; family XYA12-FULL-58-9; genus JACRCV01. Next base: position 5,382 of record JAKLEG010000320.1, read on the forward strand.
CCCAAGCGGATGAGCTGCGCCAACTTCAACTTGGTTTCAACATCCCGATCTCGTGCCTCGGTGTCGAACGGCGCCGGAAACTCGAAATGGCTCGTACCCGTCATCTTCATTGTCGAGGGCGCCATCCAGTTGAGCGCCACGGCCAGTCCATCCACCGGCAACACCGTCACGCCAGCCACCGCACCGTAGGCCACACCATCGCCACCCATCTCAGCAAAGCCTTCTTGCTGGTCACCAAAAGCCACGGCCTGTTTCAGGTAGACCTCGCCATACAAGACACGCAAGCCAGCCCCGAGCGAGACCTTCTCCATCGGCTTCCAGGACAATGCCGGGCGGGCCTCATAGACACGCAACGTGATGTGTTGCACGTCCTGGCGGCCTTCCCATTCGGCTGGCCACTTAAACTCGGTGCCGTACGGCGCATACAGACCGAAGCCCACCCCAAGGTCACCCAAGCTGCCGCTGGCCACCTTGTAAGTAAGCGAAAACGAGGGCGGCGGCGCCACGGTCGTCTCAGTCGACTCCGACTTCGTGCCGTCCAACGACTCCCACTTCCACTTCGGCATGAAGGCCGCAGCCCCCAAGTTCAACTGCAAGCCGTCCATACGGCTGATGTTGCCGACGTTGTAAAACACCACTGACGCGCTGTTCGACAGCGCCGACGCGGCATAGGCGCGCCCCGACTGCATCGCGTCGAACTCGGAAACGCTGATATTACCCGCGCGCGTGGCCGCAGGCAGAAGCACAGTCAACGCCACAGCGCTGACCGACAAGGCTCGTAGAATCATGTGCATAGGTTGCCTCCCTAAATAAAGATGTAATGGAGCCTTACAGTCGACACGCCGCGGCAGATGTCGCATCTAAACTGCAAACCAATTGGCCATTCGACATAAGGAAACTCATCAGCTGCGTGCGCAGCATCCCGAGCGCTTGGTACGCCAACATGAACGTCGGTGACGTCTGGTCAGCGACACAGGGCTGCAAGATGCCGCCCACGATCCCCGCCGAGCTGTCACAAATCGCTTCGGTGCCAGCACCGCCCTCGTAGGTGAACGACGCGGTGACGTCGCTCAAGGTCTGGCCCAGCGCCGTGGCCAACGTCTCCTGGTTGCTCGTGCCATGCAGTGCGGCATCGGCCATCGCCGTGCCACCCGTCACGACCTGCGCCAAAACCGGAATTCGCTCACCATACAGATTGGCTGCAAACCAGGGATCCCCCGGCTCCATCGCCCAACCGTAGGCGGCCGCTGTTTCGGCCACTGCGGCCTCAAACTGCGCTTTGCCGGCGCCGGTGGAGATATCAACGCCCGCCGCCATCAGCTGCGCGCCAATGCCCTCGGCCAACAGGGGCGTAAACAAAGCCTTCAAGTTGGCGCTGGCAGCGTTTACCGCCACGAGAGCAATGTTGGGAGTTTTGTCGGCCGCAGTGGTTGCCTCGGCGATACCGCCAGCGATGGTGGCGGCCATACCGCCCCACGAGTGCCCCACAAGCGCCACGCTCGGGGTCGGCGTTGTCTCGGGCGCGCCCTGCCCCGCAAAAGCGTAAGGAACCGCCTTGGCCAATGCGGCAATCTGGTTCAACTCCAGGCCCCACTCACGCA
>JAKLEG010000321.1 GCA_022703175.1 Myxococcota bacterium
ATATTGTTCGCGTACCGCGGGGCGAACGTTCCAAGCCTCTTCGCCCAGGGCCGTCATCGCGCGAAAGAACTCATGAGTGGAGAAACTGGTGATGCTGCGGTCACTGGGGATACGCAGAGCTTTACGGAAACCGGCCTCATCCAGGCGACTAGACTTTTCGGGGGCGACGAAGACGCCGTAAGGGAAGGCCCCTTCAGAGGCGAAGTAGTCGAAGCGCAAACCGCAAACAGCGCTCTTCAAGGCATGTTCTAATTTTTGCGTGGCAGCGTGGTTGGCAACATAACGCGCCGCGTCCTCCGCAAGCTTCTGCGCAGTCGACACGATTCCTGCTTGAGCGACGCGTGGCATGATAGCTCCCAATGCTCCGCGACGCCGTCCACCCCAACGGCACGTGCAGGGAAGGTGCCACTATTTGGGCGGTTCTGGCAAGGGGGATATGCGAAAAACCTGAGTGATTTCGGCACTGCTGCGCGCGATTTGCGTTCCGCCGCGCCGGTCGTGCCTCCCGGGTAGGTTTGGCAACTACGCGATGTTATTGGACGATTGCGGATACTTCTCGTCCAGCAAGGCGGCCACGGTGGTGAAGGCAATGCCATTCTGGGTGATCAGATCCAGCACCTTGGGGAGCACGCGCGCCGATTGTGAGTGAATGTCGTGGAACAGCATCACACCGCCGCGTTTCTGCACGCTGTAGGAGCCCTTGAAGCAGTTGTCCAAGATGGCCTGATCGTCGTTCTTGTAGCGCCAGTCATTGGAGTCAATGGCCCACAAGATATTGCTGCAGCCGTTGTCTCCCAAGACGTCGCTCACCGTATTGTTGGTTGCGCCGTAGGGCGGGCGCGCCTGGGTGAGCGGGTAGCCGTTCGGGAACTCGTTCTTAAGCGCGTCGTCAATGGCTTCCTTGGTCTTGGTGAACTGGTTTTGAATCGCCGCGGCATCCAGGTCGGTGAGCTTCGGGTGGTCCCAGGTATGCCAACCCAACGTGTGACCCTCAGCCACGATGCGGCGAACCAAGTCCGGATAGCGTTTGACGTATTGGCCTTGCACAAAGAAAGTGCCTTTGACGCCGGCAGCCTTGAGCGCATCCAATACCAAGGGTGTGTTCACGGGGTTCGGACCATCATCAAAGGTGAGCGCCGTTCGGCCCGGGAAGAAGTCATTGTAACCGAGCGTCTTCACGGCCGGGGTCGGCGCTGCGGTGCGCGCGACGAATTGCGCTTCGAGGATGCTCATCACGCGGGCTGCCGGGGTCGGGCCGTTGGCGTCGACCGCTAAAAAGCTTCCCGCTTTGCCGTTGTGGTCCAACGTGTCTACCACGTTGAAGAGCACGCCGAGCTCCTTCGCCCCTTCGATCTTGCCGTCCTTCGGGGAACAATCGGCCGCTTTGAGCGCCGTCGCCGACAGGCCCAACGCCGCAAGGTCAGCGGCCACCGCAGCGTCATCCAACTTGGCAGTGGGCAACGATTGCTTGTCGTGGCTGGCTAAGAACGTAGCGCTGTCGGCCGAGATGCTGGGCTGCTTGGCTTCGATCTGGGCTTCTAAGATGCTCATCGCGCGCGCGGCCGGCGTGGGGTTGCCGTTCGCGTCCGTGGCCGCGATGCTGCCGGCGTCGCCATTGTGGTCAAGGTTGTCGACCACGCCGAACAGCTTCTTGAACTCGTCGCGACCGGCGATCATGCCGTCTTTGGGGGCGCAGTCGGCCGCTTTCACGGCCGCGGCCGTCAAACCGACGGCGGCGAGTTGCGCGACGACCGCGGGGTCATCCAATTTGGCTGTCGGCAGGCAATCCGCCGGTGTGCCCGACTTGTTGTGTTCGTTGATGAACTGTTCTCGGTTGACGAAAATGCCCATGGCTATCTCCGCGCGATCATCGAGGCGCCGGCGTTTCAAACCCTGTTGAGTTGCGTCAGGGATTTATCGCCGAGCGCGGCATGAAGGTGCGTAAAAAACATACATGGCTAAACATCGATTGGGAGCCCCGACGTGAAAACCGTTGGTTCGTTGGCAGGGGCTGGAGAGCGGGCAGGACGGGGACACGCGGCCTACAGGGTGAGAACTTAGGACGGCAGTGCAATGCACATGCCGCTGACGCAACCCATGTCGGTAGGGCAGGAGGCGCTCGTCACGCACATCAACACGCAGGCGCTGTCGGTGCAGGTGTGGCCGGCGGGGCAATCGACATTCATCGTGCAGCTGCAGCCATTGTCAAGCTGGCCATCGCCGTCGTCATCGATACCATTCCCGCAGATCTCGCCACCCACACCGCCAAAGGTGCATTGGTTGTTGCAACCATCATCGTCCACGCTGTTGCCGTCATCACACATTTCACCTGCTTCCACGATGGCGTTGCCGCACACGCCCGTCGCATCGTCACTCACGCACAGGCCGCTATCCACGTTGCAATGGTTCAACGCTGGGCAATCAGTGTCGCTTTCGCATTGGGTCAGGCATGCCCCCGCAGAGCAGACCATGCCCGCGTTACAAGCCGTGCTGGCAGAGCATTCACAGCCCTCGTCGGTGAGGCCGTTGCCGTCATCATCAATGCCGTTGCCGCACAGATCCTCGCCCAGGACCAAACGACAGAAATTCGTGCAGCCATCGGTATCGACGTCGTTGCCGTCATCGCAGGCTTCACCTTGTTCCACAATGGCGTTGCCACAAATGCTTGATGTCGGATCCATGTTGCAAAGGCCGTTGTCGCAGACCAGGCCATAGGGGCACTCGACGTCGAGCAGGCAAAGCGGTTGGCAGAGGGCCTCGTAGCAGATCTCTGCGTCCGCACAATCGGCGTTGGCTGCGCAGGCCGTGCCTTCGTCGATATAGCCATCGCCATCGTCATCAATACCGTTGGCGTCTACCTCCATGCCTTCCTGGCACAGGGCGTCCACGCAAGCGAAGCCGGCTGGGCAGTCGGCACTGGCAGTGCAATTGACGACAGCAGGAGCCATTTCCAGGAGCGCGGACAGGTCGAAGCTCACCAGATGGTTGGCGCGGCTGACGCTTAGCGCCGCGGTCGGCACAACCTGGGTGTTGCCCTGGCTGTCACGCAAATGGATGCGCACCACGGAGTTGCCGTCGTAGGGCACCGTGACGCGTGCTGCCGTCGACAGCGGTGTGCCCTCGGGGCCAAACTGTAGCGCCGGACCGGCCACGGTGGCGCCTTCAATCTCGACGTCGCGGTCGGAGCGCGAAAGCCACACTTCGGTGTCCGTCGCCAACGCGCCCGGCGGGATATCGATACGGGTACCCGCCAGTTGGGCGTCATCCTCGACGAGGATGCGCATGGTACCGCCTTGGGTCGCGCTGATCTTTTGCGATTTCACGCGCACGCTGCCGACCGGCGTCACATCATCGTTGGTGCAGGCGGTGGCCAGCATGCCCAACGCCAATACGCTGCTTGCCAACTTGCCGATGAATTGTCTTTGCATGGTTATTCTCCTTGGCCACGAAAGCGCTGTGCTTCGTGGACGCTGTGCCAGAGGACACCGCATCCGGCGCTTAACCTTCACGGAAAATGCAACAAACTGCTGCGCGCCGCCTCTGCGTACTGGCCGTGCGGATATTGCGTGAGGTAGCGCTCAAGGAGCAGGCGCCGCTCATCAGGCCGACGCAGCTCGCCCAGGCAGCGGACTTGCCCATAGAGCGCTGCTTCGGCATGGCGATCCTGGGCGGGCACGGCCTGGTAGTCGGCGAGCGCCTGGGCGCAGGCGTTGCGCACGGTGCGTAGAATCTCGGCGCGAATAAAACGCAGCTCTGGAACTCGTTCGTTGCTGGGGAATTTGTCCACGAAGCTCGCAATTGCTTGCAAGGCGCCCGTATCGTCGCCCGCCTGGGTGTAGAGCTCCACCAACGATAGCCACGCCTCCGCGGCAAACGTGCCGTCCGGAAAACGCTGTAAAAACACTGCATAACGGGAAATTGCCGAGACATCCATGAGGCTTGTTGCCAGTCGTGCCGCGCGATAGGCAGCCAGCTCGGCCCAGGGACTCGGGCCAGCGGCCACCTCATCGAAGAGTGCCAAGGCGGTGTTGGGGTCACGACTCAGCTCGGCTTGGGCATACAAGCGCTCGGCAGCCGTTGGTTGAGTGACGGCAGCTTCAAGCCGCTCAGGCTCGGGTGCTGTCGCGGTCAACGGCGGCAGCGGTCGTCGTGTGGCAGACAGCGGCGTGGTGGGCGTCGCGGCAGGCGTCGGAGCGGGCGCAGGCTGGGCGGTAGGTGTGGGCGGCTCAGGGACCAGGAACCTTAACAGCAGGGGATTCAGCGAGGGCGGCGCCTGCCTGGGGGTGGTGAAACTTTCCCCTGGCTTGAGCAACACGGCTGTTTTTGGGGTCACCACGCGCACGCTGCCATGCAGGACGGTGACGGCAATTGCCTCGTCGGCTCGGCTCACCGTAAACAGCGTACCCACCACCTCTATGCGCACGCCGCCAGCCACAAGGGTTACCGGTTCTGGACCGCGCTGTGGTGGCACCTCCACCAAGATCTCCCCATGCAACAGCGTTGCGGCTATCCCGGCCGCCATTGTGCCGAGCGTCAGCGTGCTTTGCGCGGCCATCGCAATGTGTATGCCTTGGTCACCTGCCACCAGGGTTTCGCCGTCGCTGCCCACCGCCACAGTGTCGCCTGCGCGCAACGGTTGGTTGATGCCGATGCTGGGCGCGCGGGTGGGGGAATCGACTCGTTGGACCTGCCCGTGCACGGCCGTCAAATGGGCGACCGATGGCGCAGGTGGCGTGGCAGAGGTGCGCCACCACAGCGCAGTCACGCTTAGCGCGGCCGTCGTGAGTGCGACCCAGCCAAGCGGACGGGGTGAGAATTGCCTCGGGTGTGGCGCCTGCAATCGTGCCCAAACCCGGCGATGTGAGAGCGTCGGGACGTCACCTTCAAGCGTGTCTAGTAGGCGCGCATTCGGGCCGGGCGCCGCTTCGTCGCGCCAACGCGTAGGATTTGCGGGGGCGTTCATGTCGACTCCTGCGAGTCGCCGTAACCCAGCTTGCGCCGAAGGCTATCGAACTCGCGGCGGGCGTGGTGAAGGCGTGTCCAAACCGTGTCTTCGGGACAGCCTAGGCGCACGGCGATCTCTTTGCCGGAAAGGCCTTCCAGTTCGTACATCGACAGCACCTCGCGCTTTTGCGCACTCATCCTGGCCATGATGGCGTGCACAGCAGTGCGGGCGCCGAGTCGCTCGACGCGTTGATCGGAGGCCTCAGGTGGAGCGGCGTGCGCCCAAATTTTGAAGATCTGCAGGGCGGCCGCCACCCGACGACGGCGATGGCGCTTGGAGACCTCGAAGGCGCACATTCGATAGAGCCACGCGGTCAGGCTACCGCCTTGAAATTGCTTAAGCTTACGAAATGCCGCCAAGAAGACTTCGTGCACGACATCCTCGATTTCCGGGTCTGGCAGGCCCAGGCGGCGAGCGGCGCGATAGACGAAATCAAAGTGGGCGTCATACAGCTCTTTCCAGCCCTCGGCGTGTTGGCACCGACACCGCTCCAACACCACGGCCAGGGTGGCAGCATCCATGCAGGCCGAATGGGCAACCGTCGCAGTCATCATGTCACTGTCGGCATAACAACACCGCAGCTACGCCCTAACCTTCAAAAAAGCTGCATCCGTACGCCTATCGCAAACCCGGTGCCGGCTTGGTTGGGCAAACTTGCGGGTCTTGCACCGACGATGGTGAAGCCTCGGTCTTGTGGGCGAAGGGCTACCCAGATATCCCCGGTGAGAAGAAAAATGTCTGTCATTTCAATAAGATAGCCGACGCTTCCGCCCACGACAGGCTGCCACGAGCGAGCCGTGGTGGCGGCATAAATGCCAGCACCGTGGGCTGTGGCCGTCCAGTGATCCAGCCCAGCAAACCCACGCAGGCAGCCGCGGTAAGCCGTGCCGATGCAGCCGCCCGCATGCACGAACAGGCGTTCGTTGGCCAGCGAGAGAGTGCCGCGTAGGCTCGTGCGGTAGTAGATCAGCTGCTCTTGGAAACGCGCGGCGTTGAGGCCAAGGCCAGCATCAAAGGCCAGCCAGCTCGTGTAGACACCGATGCCACCTCCGCCCCCTAAGGGCGTCTCAAGGGCATAGCCCAGGTTGACCCCGAGTCCACCGTGCAGCTTTGTCGACCGCGTGTCAGACGGTGTCGGTGCGGGTCCTTGTGCGGCTGGAGTCTGGGGCAGGGGCGGCAGCTCGGTCGCCGGAATCGGGGCGCGGCCGCTCCAACCCAAGTCCACCATAAAACGCTCTAAAATCAAGGCAATGGCATCGGCCAGTGCGCTGCAGCTGTAGCCTGCGGCCGGCAGGCGTCGTTCCAACAGCACCCGTTCGGCGGTGGCGAAGCGCAACTGCATCCCCCCGTTGGGGTCTGTCGTCAAAAAAATGCGCAGCTCGCGGTTGGCGGCAGCGTGACTGGACACGACCTGTAGCGTCGGCATGACCTTCTGAATCGCGGCCGGCAACTCCACGCTCATCCGACAATTCGGGACCTGGACCTGAGCGTCCACTTCCACCAATTGCGGCATCGTGAGCGCCGCGAGCAAAATCACCAGCATGGGCGTTTAGGCACGCGCCATCGGGGCGGCAGGCGCCTAACGACGCTTGTAGTTCTGCAGCTCCAGGCCGCTAAAGAAATGCGCGATTTCCACTTTGGCGGTATCGGGGCCGTCAGAGCCGTGGCAGCAGTTTTCCTGGATGCTCTCGCCAAACTCCTTGCGGATCGTACCCGGGGCTGCCTTGGCCGGATCGGTGGCACCCATGATGTCGCGGTGTAATTGGATGGCGTTTTCGCCTTCGAGCGCGCTTACCACCACCGGACCGCTGACCATGAATTCGACCAACGCCTTGAAAAACGGCCGCTCCTTGTGCACGGCGTAGAACTCTTCGGCCTTATCACGCGACAGCCACAGCATCTTGGTGGCGATGATCTTCAGCCCCTTCGCTTCAAAACGGCTCAAGATCGTG
>JAKLEG010000322.1 GCA_022703175.1 Myxococcota bacterium
GCACGGGGGCTGACCAACCTCATTGCGCTCAAAGCCAACGCCAATAGCCACCTCGACCCCCTGATCCCGGACGGCAGCGCAATTTTCGTGGCCATTAATCACCCAGATCCTTGGTACAAGAAGCGCCACCACAAGCGCCGCGTAGTCAGTGACGCCTTCGTCGCCATCTTGGTACGCAAACTTGCGCCCCAAGGCGAAATCCACGCGCAAACGGACTACGAGCCGGTGGGTCAGGAAATTCTCGCCACGCTAGGTCGTCATCCCAGGCTGAAGAACTGCACTGGCCCAGACCAGTTTGCCCCCGAATCCACCACCGGCATCCTCACCGAGCGCGAGATCACCCATCTGGGTCGCGGCGAACCGATCTATCGGATGAGATTCTGCCTCCCATAGCATCCCAACTAAACGCCAACACCTCCGTTTTTTGCCAGCAGGTTGTCCCGCACGAAGGAGATGGCTAGCATGGTGACGCTATGACCCCACCGAAACGCCGGACGGCCAAGAGACACCCGCGTAAAACCACCAAGGGCAATCGCCCAACGAAAAGCGCGCGCGCAAAATCCGCGCCCAAACAGAGATCGCGAACAAAGGCCACACTGACGCCCAAACGGCGAACGACCCCCAGTCCGACGCTCCATGGCGTGCCTCGACCGCGACGCGCGAAGAAACCTAGGCCACACGCCCCGCGACCGTTGCGTCCCGACGTGGAACCGCGTGGCCGAGAAAAACCGCGGCTACGGCAACTGACCCCCGAGCAACGCCGGGCGATCGATGCCCTGCTCTTGCGGGTCTACCAACAGGCGGCACGTGAGCTGGGAGAGCTTGAAGTGGGTGTCGAGTCGGCGCTGTCGCCTGAAGAGGCTGCCCGCATCGAATGCACCAACCGCGCGCGCGACGAATTGATGCAAGCGTTACGCGACTGGGAGGCAAGGCACAATTCGCTCACCCCGACACCCAAACCGTAAACGACGCGGCATCTGCTCACCAAGCCTTGTGGAAGGCGTACCGTTTTGCTAAGGTGAGCGCATTCAGAGTTTGTCCCTCTTCTTTTTCATAAGTCAGCAAGCACGATGAGAGAATTTGTGAGTCGGGGTCCTAGTCGCAAAGACGAAGCGTTCCAATCTGGCGGATGGGCAACGCGAAACAAGAACACGGCCGCCGCAGGCTCTTCCGACAGTAGCGCCGAACACCGTCGCAAGTTAGAAGCCCTGTTTGGTGGTACGCCAACCGCCGAATCGACGTCACCACGCGCGCCGACGCCCAGCCCTGAGCGCGAAAAGGTCTTCGCAAGTCCGCGCAAGTCGACCGGTCGGGCGCCCTCTGAGTACCGCTTGCGCCTAGAACGCTTGCGAGCGGCACGCGAGGTCAACGAGGTGAAAGAGGCTGCGGATGCCTTCCTGGCACATCATCAGCTTCCGGATGAACCCGACGTCCTCTATCGCGTCCTGCAGCACCCGTCTGAGAAGGTGGTGCGTGAAGCGCTCGGACAGATTTCGTCGCTCTTGATGCAAGGCCGCATCACCAACAGTGTTATCCTCGAAAGTCACCTCGGCACCCTGGCCGAACGCGTTACCGAGCCTTCGACTCGTTCCTACGTCGAAGGGGTCCGTACACAGGTTGCGCGGCTGAAGAAATAGCCTGCTACCGCCGTTTCGGTTTCTTTGGTTTTTTCACAGGCTTGGCTTGTTTGGCGGTCTTGTCGTCGGCGATGTCCGCGGGGGGGGCTTCCTGTAACTCGCCCGCCGGTTCCGGTTGCGGCACCGGTGCCACCGCCTGGTGTCCTTCACAGCCGCTGACGCAGGTGTCGAGCTGACGTTGGCACTGCTCACCGCACGGCGTTGGATTTGGGTCCTCGTCACACAACCCACGACAAGAGTCGAATTGCAGGTGCGCGCGCTCCAAGCAGCCAGCTGCCTCGACCTCGATCGGTGTCTGATGACACCCGACAAACGCCACACCTGCCCGGCTCATCGGACGATGCTCACTCAACACGTCGCGCACTACATAGCCCACACGGCCGCTGGTATCCCGCACCATCTCCCATTCGCCAAACCCCACACCTTCGAACCAGATAACCTCTTCGCCGCGCAGCAGCTCTGTCACCTTTGGGTAGAGATCCTCAGCGCCGGGCCCCGCCATCAACGGCCGCGCGTCGTCGATATAGCGACGCGCAGGTTTGTCGCTGAGCCCCAGCACCAAGCCCACGATGAGAGCGACAGCCACGACCAGCACGCCAGCGGCAACACCAACCCGCACCGCCATCGGCTTGAGGGCCAACCATCGCCAGCGATCGATGAGCCACGCTCTTAAGGCGGCCGTCGGAAATGAGGCCCATGCCTGAGCCGCATCAGCCACCGAACGTGCAGCCACCGTGGCCTCCTGAGTAGCGCTCTTGCGGGTCACTGGCGGCTCGTCACTAAAACTCAGGCCGGTGGCCGCAGCGACGGGCTCATGCAACAAACGCGAGGGTCGTGGCGCCTTCGGTGTCTCGGCCGGGACGTAAGCAGCCTCTGCAGGCGCAACCATCGGCGCTGCGACCGGCTCCTCCACCGCGGCGGCATTGGCATCCACCTTCATGCGGTCAAGCATCTCGCGGATCTGGCCGACTGAACTGATGCTGGTTGCGTTGGCCGGAATTTCTTCGGGCGGCGGCTGCGGTGCACCTGCTCCGAGCTGGGCGGTGGGCACGGTGTGCGGATCTTGACGCACAGGCTCCGGCAGGGCTGGCACGTCGTCACGAATCGCCCGTAACTCCTGGCGAATGGCCGCGGCAGCACCTGACGGCCTCGCTGGCTCAGGTTCTTCGGCCTCCTGCTGTGCTTCAAGCGCGCGCGCAGCCACCTTTGCAGGAATGCGCATCACATCGGTTTGCGCCTGGTGAAACTCCGTCACAGGGATGTTCTTGGAAGCGCGTCGTTCGGCCACCGAGCCATTGACGTTAAAGTTCGTGCCGCAACTGCGACACACAACGACCACGCCCGCAGCCACATCGGCCTCGGACTTGGAATGCGCCATGCCACACTTCGGACACTCAATAATCACGATGCGGCTATCGTAAACGAAACGGCCGGCATTTCAAACCGAGAAGCCAAGGACCCGGCGCCACGCCATGACCACCACCGCCAGCGTCGTCAGCGCCGCCAGGAGTTGGACAGCCCACGGCAGCGGGCGCCGAGGTAGACTCACGCCCAGCAACATTCCCACCACAAACCCACCCACGTGTGCGTGGATGTTCGCCTTGGGACTGAAGGCGGTCATCGCAAGCAACAACACCCCTCCGGCGAAGGCTCGCACGCGCGCCCGACGCACCAAGGCCAGCACCTCCTGGTGGCGAAAGGCGTGCCCCGTCGCAGCGCCTAACAGGCCGAACAACCCACCGGAGGCCCCGAGCGTCGCCTCGTGCTGTGCGAGCACCATAGAAATCGCAAAGCCTGCCACCGCGGTGCCAAGCCACACCAGCAACGTAATGCCCTCGCCGAGCCGCTCCCCCGCGGCCCAAGCCAGCACGAGAAAAAAACCGGCATTGCTGAGCGCGTGGGGCCAATCGGCGTGAAGGGTGGCCGCCGTGACCAATTGCCACGTGTCGCCCGACACCAAGCCATCAAAGGTCAACACACCGCGACCAAACCAGGGAAGTTCGGCGCCGCCGCGGTGGGAGAAGGCGTGTGCCACGAGCGTCAGCCCCAGAAGCATCACCCCCAGCGCAAACGCGGGCTGCAACAGCAATGGCGCATGCGGGGCCAGCGTCGGTGTAAATGCGCGTTGCTTGAGTTCCTCCCCGAGCAACGCCGAAAGGATCAGTGTGGCGCGCTCGACGTCGCTGACAGGGACATCAAGGAGGTGCCCTGTGCCGCCAGAGATCGCCAACCAACGAGCCTCAATCCCATCCGCCAAGAGCGCCGCATCACATTGCGTCATCCACCAGCTGTCGCGCGTCGCCAAAATTTCCATGGAGTGACTTAACTTCCCGCCTTTTCGTGTCTATACCATACGGCGTGTCAACCAAACCTTCTCGAGATTTGCAGACGTTTCCTAACCCTCAGCCGAAACGCGACTACGAGGTGCGTTTCGACACCTCCGAGTTCACCTGCGTCTGCCCGATGACGGGGCAGCCGGACTTTGCCACGTTGCGCATTCGCTACGTGCCAGACAAGCTGTGTGTGGAGCTGAAAAGCCTCAAGCTCTATCTCTGGTCGTTTCGGAATGAAGGCCACTTTCACGAGGCCGTCACCAACCGAATTCTGGACGACTTGGTGAAGCTATTGGCACCGCGCTTTCTGGAAGTCGAAGGGCATTACAACATTCGTGGCGGCATCGCTACCACGGTGGTCGTACAGCATCACAAGCGAATGCGTCCAGGTCGTCGGTCTTGATCCGACCCCTAGCCTCCACAAAGGATCGTGCTCCGATGCGACGTGAGCGTTCCAACAAGCTGTTCGAACGAGCCCAAAAATTCATTCCCGGCGGTGTGAACTCGCCGGTACGCGCTTTCAAGGCGGTGGGCGGCAACCCGATCTTCGTTTCCCGCGGCGAAGGTGCCTTTATTCACGATGCCGATGGCAACCGCTACATCGACTTTGTTGGCTCGTGGGGCCCCCTTATCCTGGGTCATGCCCCTGCCGTTGTGCTCTCAGCGATCGCCCGCGCGGCCCAGGAGGGCACGAGCTTCGGCTGGGCCACTGCGCGTGAGGTAGAACTGGCCGAGCGCGTCACACAGGCTCTGCCGTCTGTTGAGCGAGTGCGTTTCGTCAACTCTGGCACCGAGGCGACGATGAGTGCGTTGCGGGTGGCGCGGGGTTTCACCGGCCGCGACCGCGTGCTCAAGTTCTCGGGTTGTTACCACGGACACGCGGACGCCTTTCTTGCCGAAGCAGGTTCGGGCGTTGCAACGCTCGGCATCCCGGGCTGCGCTGGCGTTCCGCAAGGAGCCGCCCAAGATACACTCACCGCTCCCTATAACGACCTACAAGCCGTCGAAGATCTTCTGAAGGCACAAGGCGATAAGGTTGCAGCGATCATCGTTGAGCCGGTGGCTTGCAACATGGGCCTGGTGCTGCCGGCACCGGGATTTCTCGCAGGTCTGCGCGCGCTGTGCGATCGTTTTGGCGCGCTCCTCATCTTCGATGAAGTCATCACGGGCTTTCGTTTAGGGCTAAGCGGCGCACAGGGCTTCTACCAAATCCGCCCCGACCTCTCGACCTTCGGCAAGATTATTGGCGGTGGCTTGCCAGTCGGAGCCTACGGCGGCCGCGCCGACATTATGGAAAAGATCGCACCGTTAGGCCCTGTCTACCAAGCCGGCACCCTTTCGGGGAATCCATTGGCCATGGCGGCAGGTATCGCGACGCTAGAGGCCTTAAGCCGCAAAGGGTTTTACGCCGATCTGGACAGCCTGGCCGGTCGCCTCGAACAAGGGTTGCGCGCGCTGCTCACAAAACATGGCAACCCAGCCCGCGTGGATCGCGTGCAGTCGATCTTCTACCTCTGGTTCAAAAAAGATGCGGACCACAGCCCGAAGGACTACACGGAAATCAAAGCTGCCGATGCCGCGTTATTTGGCCGCTTCTTCAACGCCCTATTGAATCACGGTGTCGCCATCGCACCGAGCGCCTTCGAAGTCGGCTTTGTCAGTGCCGGACACACCCAAACCCACATCGATGCCACATTAACGGCAGTGGACCACGCACTGGCAGAAGTGATGGAACGATAATTCTCCTGCTTTAGTCCCTCGCCAAGCTGTTGCGTCGCACCTTTAGGCCCCATCGGCCTGGAGGTCCCTATGCCTTCGACGGGTGCTGTTTCGAGCGACGTGCAACCTATCCCGTTCGCGTTGGGTCACCCTCGTTGGGTAGCAGCCGTAGCCCGCGCAGCGGTGCAACTTTTGGGCACGCTGCTCATCCTCACGTTGGTCCCGACCAACCTTGCCAAGGTGTTGAGTTTGTTGGCGTTTTGGTGGGTTACGCTGCGCCCCTGCAAAACCCACGACCTCGCCCTGTTCTCGCTTGGCTGCGTGATCTTCACCGGGATGAATGCTGCCGCACTGCGCAATGGTGTGTTTGTCTTTAGCGCGCCTGACTGGCTCCGCATGCCAATTTGGGAGCTATTCATGTGGGGTTTCTATCTGCTCCACTTCCATCGGCTATTAGCGGGCCAACCCCCGAGCTTGGAATGGCGTACGACAGCGCCACTCGTCACCGCGTTTGCCGCATGCTTCGCCATCTTCACCGAGCCCACCTGGCTGTTACTAACAACCGCGAGCGTGCTGGCGCTTGCCTTACTCAGATTCCACGAACCTTTGGATTGGGCGTATGTCGGCTATGCGGTGGTGGTGGGGGCGGCCATTGAGTACGTCGGCGTCTATGCGGGCCTGTGGCACTATCCCGCACTACCGGCAAACGGCGTACCGCTCTGGTTCATCACTATGTGGGGTGGCGTCGGGTTGTGGTTACGACGCTTAGCCTTGCCATTATTGGCACAGGCTTTCGCGAACCAGCGCCTTGCAATACCCACGCAATCGCCTAGATAACCACTGGCAGGTAACGGCCCGGCGCAAGGATCCCTTGCGGATCGAGCGTGCGCTTCAGCTCGGCCGCAAGCTGCCAAAAACGCGCGTCGGGATTCTGCGTGTAGTGATGCATCGCATGAATCGCCATGCGGTAGGGCACGACACCTTGCGCAAGCCCCTCACGGAACAGGTCGTCATACAACGCGTTGCCAGCCTCGGCCTGGGAATGCCGCTCGAACACAATCGGCACGGTGCTGTCGAAACATTGCTCAGACACCGTCGTCAATGTGATGAGCGGAGGAAAGTTGTGTTTGAGACAAACGCGCGTAACCATCTCGACAAAGTCACGCACCGACACAGGTTGCATCGGCACCAGCGGCGCATACCACAAGAGGCCACAACCATCGCGGTGGGGGTGGTAGGCCACGCCCGGAGCTGGTCGTTTGGCTCC
>JAKLEG010000323.1 GCA_022703175.1 Myxococcota bacterium
AATCCATGGGCAGCGGCCACACCAGGCCCTGCCAAAGCCCTGAGACAAAGGGACGTAACAACCCTTCGCCGGGCCCTGCCGGCGACGCACGGCCTAACCCCTGCAGCACGTAGGCACTATAACGCAGCACCGTGAAGGGCAGACAAGCCAACGCCAACGCTCGCCCGCCCAACGCCCGTAACAACCACAATCGGTTGCGCTCGACATAGTGGAGCTTGAGGCCGCTGCGTTGCCCAGTGGTCACGCTCCAGGCGTGTGTCGCGATAGCCGCGGGACACATTGGCACACGATGGCCGCTCAGACGCAGCTTCATGCCAAGCGCGACGTCTTCGCAGTAGAGAAACAGCGACGCCGGAAATAGGGGTCCGCCCACGTCAGTACGCCATCTGCCTAGGTGTAACGCAAACAATGCTCCTGAGGGTCCAACGTAGTCAGAATCACCGTGGGGTTCACCAGCGGAGTTTGTGAGCTGCGCCGGGTCGCAACCGCGATCCGGGTTGATGCCCACACCATCCCACGTCAACTTCATACCAAAGGCATTCACACGCGCTGGCTTTCGCGAATCGAGCAGCGTCGCGCCCACCAACAGCGGCGTACAACCCTCGGCGAACGCGGCCAGCAGCGCCCGGACACAATCCGGGGCTAATTCCAGATCAGGATTGCAGACGATCGCCACGTCGGCGTCGCAAACGGCCAACAACCGATTGATCCCTTCACCAAAACCAAGATTGGCGCCGGAACCCAACACGGCGACGGTAGGACCTGGCCCAGAAAACGCCGGCAACTCGGCCGCCGGACCATTGTTCCAAAGCAAAAACACGTCAGGAAGCTGTTGTTGCGCCTGCACCGAGGCCCACAGCCGCTGCAGACGACTGGGGTCTCCGTAATGCACAACGAGCAGCGCAACTTTCATATCTAGAACAGATAGCCGACGTAGGCCCCCCCGTCGAAACGGGTGCGGGTCTCGGTCGCATCCACGACCGCAACGCCACTGACAAGAGCCCGCCTTGTGCCCGTACCGCTGTAGGTCAAACCCAGGTACTCCAGGCCGACATGCAATTCGAGAAATGCGCCGCCCACCTCACCCAACAAATCGGGAATTTGATAGCGCGCGCGTGCCCCCAACTCTGCCCCCATCAGCTTGGCGGAGCTACCAGAAGTGTAAGGCGTTTCGCTTTGTTTGCCCCAGGGGACTGCGGCCAACCAGAGGTCTGCAGTCAAACCCTTGTCAGCGTACGTGCCGTATAGCAACCGTCCGCCGAGCCGCACCGTGCTACGCGTAAAGCTTGGAACCAACACCACCGGATCCACACCGCCCTCGGTATTGGCCAGTGATTGGTCGGCGGCCGTTAGGCTGTCGCGGGCAAAACCTACCTCCGGACCAACCGTCAAGTCACCAAACTCAAAGCCGGTGCCCACTCTGGCAGCTAACGTTAACGTGTTGATGTCGATGGTGGTGGGAGCCACCTTGGTCACGAGCGCATTGTTTTTGGATTCGTGCGACATCCCGGAGCTTGCGCGATTGGCATCGAGCGCCAACCACAGATGCGTGCTGTGGCGAAACTCCACGCCGCCGCCCAACGCCAGGGTCGGCGCCATGTTGATCGCCAAATCGCCCCCCTGAACCTCGGTGTCGATCGAATCCGAAAATGACGTCACGCCCGCGCCCACACGGGCGGCCAGGTGCCATTCGCGACGGCGCCGGCTTGGAGTCTCCTTTTGGACGCTCGGCGGTGGCGTCGTCAGTAACACCGCTGGCTCCGCTCGTGGGCTTGTCGTGCCCGGTGCACTTGGGGGCGGCGTTGCGGAACTTGCAGGCGGAGGCGCGGGCGACACGGTTGCAGCGTCGCCATCAAGGCGAGCAGGCGGTGCCACAACCGGCGCTGCGGCGGGTGCAATGGGACGGGCCCCGGCGGCCCCGCCTTGCGCATTACGCAGTCGGTCTTGAATGGCTTGAGCCAACTCGCGCGTCACGCGGCGAATAGCAGTCAGATCGGGCTTGCGACCACGCTTGGGCGGTGCGGGTAGACGCACGCTACGCTCAAAGACGACCTCGTCGTCCGCCGAAACCGCGACAACCGTAAGGCTACGCTGTTTACCTTTTTGCGCAGTCGATAGATCGACCACGACATCCATCTTTTGAGCACGTGCGACATCACCGACCCGTCGGGCCTGATCTACGGCAGCCTCGCGCCAGCCTTTGGGGCGCGGCATACGCGACACGGCATGCCCGGGCAACTCGTTGGCCAACGTTTCGGTTAACGAGGTTGCGGCATCGCCCCCAGGTTCCAGCACGAGCACAGTGCCAGCTTGGGCCGACGTAGCAACCGACCATACGACGCAAATGGGTAGGAGATATTGGTTCATGATCAATCGCCGGCAGAGTGACACGCAGGCCTGCAAAGGGTCAACGCTCCTTGCGCCGTTTCTTCCGATCAGTAGACTGCGCCCACATGTGGCACCGTACTCTCACCAGTCTCTCCCAACGCCGCGTCGCCTGGGTCTTGGCGATGCTCGGCGGCGTCTTGCTGTTCTTAGGCTTCTGCGGCTTCGACCTGTATCTGCTCGAATGGTTCTGCTTCGTGCCGGTGCTGTGGGCGCTGGACGACACCACCTTGAGTCACAAGGAAGCCTGGTTCATCGCCTGGTTGTTCGGCGCTGTCGCGCACCTCGGGGTGTATACCTGGATCGTCGGGTTGCTAAGGGATTTCGGCTACTTGCCTTGGCCTTTGGCGGTGTTGGGTTATCTCCTGCTGTGTCTGGCACAAAGCGTCTTGTTCGCCGTTGCGGGTTACGGCGCCTGGCTCCTGAAGGTCAAGTACAGCGTACCCTTCAGGTGGGGCGCGCCGGTGATGCTCATCTTGGCTGAGTGGTTGGTGCCGGCGCTGTTTCCGTCTTATATGGCCAACTCGCAATACCAACAGGTGCTGCTCATTCAGAGCGTCGACCTGGTGGGTCCGATGGGGCTAAGCGCGCTCCTGATGCTCTGCTCGGCCGTGGTGTACGAGCTCTTGGCTTGGCGCTTTCGCAGCGCCGCGCTCCCCACTTGGGGCCTCATCACGTTCGTTGCCTTGTTTACTGCCAACCTGTTGTACGGCCTGGGTGCCATCACCAACACCGACGATACCGTGGCGCACGCCGATCGACGCCTGAAGGTCGGCATGGTGCAAGTGAACATGGGGATTTACGAAAAAGACGAAAACCCCATCGAAGGGGCGCGTCGCCATCGCGAGCAAAGCCAGGAGCTTGAGGCCCAGAAAGTCGATCTGATCGTGTGGCCTGAGTCCGGTTACAACTACGGCATTCGCACCAGCACCACCAATGTTGCGCGCGAGGTGATGGGCCCCCTCACCACGCCGCTCTTGTTTGGCGCCATCCGCGTAGACCGTGGCCCTCATGGGCACGAGCTGTACAACAGCGCTTTCTTGGTTGATGGTGACGGCAACGTCCAGGGCACCTACGACAAGACTTATTTGCTGGCCTTTGGCGAGTACCTGCCGCTCGGCGAATGGTTGCCGTTTCTCTATCAATGGTCCCCGCACACCAGCCGTTTCCAAGCTGGCCAGCACACCCGGCCGCTCAAACTCAACGGCATCAGCTACGGCATGCTGATCTGCTACGAGGACATCCTCCCCGGTTTCGTCCGCAAGGTGATGAGCGCCGAGCCGGACGTCCTCGTCAACCTCACCAACGACGCCTGGTTCGGCAAAACCCGCGAGCCCAAAATTCACCTGGCGTTGGCCATCTTTCGCGCGGTGGAACATCGTCGCTACCTGGTGCGCGCCACCAACACCGGTATCAGCGCCTTCGTCGACCCCGTCGGCCGCATTCTGGCCCAAACCCCGGTCTTCGCGCGCGCCAACCTCGTACAAGAGATCACGCCCATGAGCGGCCGCACGCCCTACGCGGTCATGGGCGATTGGGTCGCCTGGCTATCCTTGGGCCTCGCGGTGTTCTGGATGCGCAGCCTATGGCTGTGGCGCTCTGCCAAACCGCACAAGAAGAAATAGCGTCGCGCTGATGCGTTACGCCCGTCGGCGTCGCACAGCAAATAGCAGCCCCCATAGCCCTAGCCACGCAGGCCCATTCTCGCCGGCCTGACAGGCACAGCCAGTGGCCACAAGGGATGTGTCGTGAAGTTTTGCCGGCACGGCGCTGGCATCGCCAAAGGCGGCGGCGCTATCAGTGTGCGACGTGTGGGTGTCCCCGGGTTGCGCCGAGTCACTCTTAGCGGAATCCCCTTGAAAGACGTTCGGATCGCCCGCCGCTGCCCCATCGCTAGAGGTCGCGCCATCGCCGGGTGGCGTCACAACGGTGTCCCCTTTGATCGCGGCATCGAGCTGCCATCCAGGATTCGTGCCCGCCCCCGCATAGGCGCCGCGGAACAATCGTTCACCTTTGTCGGTGCCATCAAAGTCGCGCAGGTAGTCCAAGTGCGCGCTGAAGGCCGACAAATCTAAGGCTGTGCCTTGGCACTGGTCTACCTTCGGATAAAAGTTCATCGCCCCCAATAGGGTGCTGGGCGCGGTCACGTAGGTACCCGCATTGGCGCTGGTGTCGGTGAGATTGTCGAGGTTGGTGGTAAAAGTTCCGGACATGGGCGTTGTCGCAAAGATGAGATTGCCCACCACAGTGGCCTCTTCCTGCGCACCGCCCGAGTAAATGCCAATGCCCACGCTATAGAAGGTGTTGTTGTAGATCTGCGCCACCTTGAGCGGCAGGTCATGGTTTTGCACGACAATCGCCTGGTTGGGCGTATCGACAAAGATGTTGTCGTGTAGGGCCACCCGGCCCGAGCCCTGAAACAGCGCCTCGCGCGGGTTGTGATAGAAGAGATTACCGTAAATTTCGTAGCGATCGCTGCTGCCGGCGCCCGTGTCGGGAAAGCCGCCTACAAGCAGGTTCGGGCGATCGCCACTGGGGCTAGGTTGGTCGTTCTTAATGAATACGTTGTGACGCACGATGGTGGTAGAGGCTCCGGTGGGCATGCCTTCCACCGCCGGACGTGGCTTTTGCCACTTGATCTGGGCGTTGTAACCAATCGTGTCGCGAATCAAGTTGAACTCAATAAGCCCACCGATGAACGGATAGCTGCCGTCGGAGTTACCCAGATACATGCCCGTGCCAGCGCCAACAATGGTGTTCCGCCGAATCACCCAGCCCCACGTGGGCGTCTTTGTTGAGATCGCATTTTGCTGCTGGTCGCCGCCAAAGTTCTGAAATCGACAGCCTTCAATCGTAATGTGATGCACGAGGCTGCCGCCCTTCGCGCTGACGCCAAACGAACCGCCATCGTTGGCACCATCGAGGGTGAGGTTCTTAAGCACCAGGTAGCTTGTGCGCGTAAGCTCGACCATGTTGCAGCAAACACCTGGGTCGGCGGTGAACAAGGCCGGCGCGCCGCTCTCGGGGCCAGCAATGGTAATAGGCTGGTCGGCGTTGCCGTTCAAATCGCTAATCGGTAGCAGGTCGGTGTAGGTACCGGCCGCCAAGTGCAAAGTGTCTCCGGGGTTGAGCGTAGAAAGCAAACCACGATAGGTCGCAGGGTCAGCATTTAGGTCAGCCGCCTTGGCCTGCGATGCCAACGTAACGCTCGAAAACAAGACAACAATTGCAGGGCCTGACACCAACGTGCGTCGTGACATTCCACCCTGGTAACAGCCGCCCCCCGAACTGGCAACAGGCGAGAGGCTCAAAAATCGATAAGAGCCCCACAGCGCAGCATGGGTGTAATGACGATAGCTACTTGCGTAGGTCCAACAGCACCCGTTCGGTCTCAAACGCTCGCCGCTCGCGACGCGAGGATTCGATTTCACCCGATGGCATCAGACTCTTCGCAACGGCCAAGACCTCACCCCGGTCGAGCCACAGCACCAACTCTGCGTCCACCGCGAACTCAGGGACATCCAACGTTTTGAGGTCACCAGCGGTGAGTTGATAGCCAGAGGCGACCATCTTGCCCAGATGCTCAGGTATGGTGATGCGCGGCAGGTGCGCCAACGCCCGGGAAACCGGCAACGCCCGACTCTCAGCCAACGCCGGGTCGGTCGCCAGAGCCTCCAACGTCACGGCATCGGCCAACGAGAACGGCCCGGCGACCGTGCGTCGTAGCTGCTTGAGGTGTCCGCCACAACCTAACTTCACGCCTAAATCTTGAGCCAATACCCGCACATACGTGCCGGCCGAGCAGCAGACCGACAGCTCCACCAGCGGCAACTCCACGCGCCGAACATCGAGCGTGTAAATCGTAACTTTCTTGGCCTCGCGCTCCACCTCGACACCCTTGCGCGCCAACTCGTACAGGCGTTTGCCATCGATCTTCTTCGCCGAGTACATCGGCGGCACCTGCTCGATAGGGCCCACAAAGCTCTTAAGCGCCACTTCCACCTCGGCGGGAGTGCAGGTCACCGGCTTGGTTTCCAGCACCTCACCTTCGCCATCCAGCGTGGTCGTGGTCGTGCCGAGTGCGATCACCGCGTCGTAGGTTTTGTCGCCCCCGGTCAAGAAGCGCGCAATTTTTGTGGCGCCCCCCACCACCAACGGCAACACCCCAGTGGCCGCCGGATCCAGCGTGCCGGTGTGACCAATCGCCTTTTCTTTCAGGAGTTTTCGAACCTTGGCCACAACGTCGTGCGAGGTCGGGCCAACCGGTTTGTCGATAACGAGAACGCCGTTCATGCTACCGCCGATGGCGCCGCGTATCGCGTCGCTTCTTGGGCTTCTGGGCTTGCTGCTCACGTTGGGCCTCGAACTCCCGAGCGCGCGCCAACAGTTCACTGCGATCGGTGCCCACCGGCAACGCTTCGTGATGCTCAGGCTTAGGGGTTTCGGTCGAACCCGACGCCACCGCCTTCATCAGCTCTTCCATGCGCATCGCAGTATCGAGCGTATCGTCGCGGTAGAACATCAACTCGGGCGTGCGTCGCAGGCTGAGCTCATG
>JAKLEG010000324.1 GCA_022703175.1 Myxococcota bacterium
TTGTTACGTGGAGCGCGGGTGCACGCTGCGATGGCGGGTCGTCATCACCTTGCGATGGCGGATGTGCATGCGATCGTGCCGTTGGCTTTGGAGCATCGCCTGGTGCTTGATTACAGCGCGAGCCATGGCAACAGTCGCAGCCAAATTGTCGCCGATGTCGTGCGGAATGTGCTTGCTCGCGCATGAGCATGGCACCGGTTCCTACATTGACTCAGGTCGAGTTCGACGCTTTGGCGCAACTCGCACAGGAGCTGCGCGCGCACGCCACTGGACCGTGGGGCGTGCGACTGCACCCACATGCGGGGCGGGGTTCGGGGTTGTATGGGCACGACGCCTGGCGACCGGGAGAGGCTCCACGGCATCTAGATTGGCGGGTATTTCTGCGTACCGGCCAACTATGGATTCGCCGCTTCCATGCGGAAGGCGATCCCTGCGTACATCTTTGGCTCGATACCTCCACCTCGATGGGATCCGCCAAGCAAGCGCTGGCGACGCACTTCGGCGTGGCGATACTGACTCTTGCGGCGATGTTAGGGCAATCATTTACCTGTTGCCTGTTGGGTCAGGTCACGCCCTGGTGCACGTGGCATGGCGCGGGGGATTGGCAGGCGTTGCTGCGTGCACGTTTTGGTCAACCCCTGCCGCGGCTGGATGTTGCCCTTGGTCCCGCGTTCCGGCGAGCGTTAAACCAGTTATCGATTCAGGATGAAGGCGTGCTGGTCTCCGACTTTGCCGATCCTGAGACGCTGGAGGTGCTGCGACGTGGACGGCGCGGCATGAGTCTGGTGATGATCACCGCGCCTGTGGATGAACAGTTGCCAATACCTTCGGGCGAACTGTCTTGCCCTGAAGGCCGGGGGCACGTGCTGATGGAGTTGGGTCCGGAGCCGGCACCAGCCTTCCTGGTGGCACTGCGTAAGTTTCGCCGCGACCTGGTCCAAACGTGTGCCGCAAGAGACGGTGTCTGGTCCACCCTCGACACCGACGCGGGCCCCTCACTGCTGACCGTGTTACGCCGTTGGGCCCACGGCCGCGCACCGCAACGCTTCGGGCCGGAGCCGACCTCGTGACGCCAACATATCCTTGGGCTGCCGTGACGTTGCTGGTGGTCGGGATAGCGTTGTGGCTGTCGCGCCGCCGCACGTCGAAGCAGCGCGCGGTCCATCCCTATTGGTTTCTCGCAGGCCGCAGGCTGTCAGGTCGAGCGCGCTTGGCAACGGCCGGCCACTGGCGTCGTTGGCTGCTGCTCGCCAGCATGATGCTGTTGGCTTTGGCCGGCGTGGGGCCGATGCAGGAGCAGAGATCGGTAGGCGATGGCTCCTCTTCAAGCCAGCCTGTCGTTGGTGGCGATGCCACTTTCGAAGCGAGCTTTTTGCCGGCATCTCTTCAGCCAAATCTGGGGGTCGTGTTGGTGCGACCAGGTACGTTTGCTGGCGCGAGTGCCGATACTCGAGTGGTCGTGCGCGACCCTCACGACGCAATCGTCGCCACTGCCCCACTGCCCGCGGCCTTGGGACCAGAAGCCGTTCTAGAGTTACGGTACCAAGGCAATGGGGATGAATTACTGAGCGTGGATCTTACGCCCCGCCCCAAGGCGACGATGTCATTGCCAATCCTCTTGCCCGTGCCGGCCCTGGCGCCGCTACCGGTTTATCTGGTGCCCAGCCTGCGTACCTCGGCTGTGGCCCGTGCGTTGGCAGCCCTACCCACCATCACGGTTATTGACTCGCCGCGTGCCGACGCTGTGTTTGTAACGAATAGTTTCGAATCGGTGGGCACCCAGCCTGCGCGCCTTGCGGTGGTGTTCTTGGCTCACCAACCTGCCGTTGTCGACCAGCCACCGCAGCCAGTGGGCGCCGTGCCCGGCACACCTTTAGACCGGCTTTCGGCCGCAGTGTTTGCGGGCAAACAAGTTGCGTTTCGAGGGTTGGCGCCGCCAGACGGTGCAAAACCGTGGCTTGTTGCGGGCAGCACGCCGGTAGTGATGCAAGTGAGGCTGGCGGGTCTTGAAACGATTCTGGTGTCGGCCTTGGCCGACGACTCACCTGGGGGCCTGCAGTGGCATCTGCCACTTCTGATCACTGAGATTTTTGCGTGGGCACGTGCGACGAAGCCGGTTGACCCGTCGGCCGCAAGAGTCTCAGGGGCCTTGCCCTACCGGGAGACGCAGCCGATGTGGCCCACTTGGATTTTGCTGAGCACAGCGAGTAGCGCGCTGCTGTTATGGGGCGTCTGGCAGCGTCCGCGCGGTATGGCTCTGGCGTTGTATTTGGGCGCCATGACGTTGGTCCTCCTGACGTTCGTTCTGGGACACCGGACGTCACCGCGTCGCCACGTGATCATTGCCGACCTGTCTGACAGCATCCAAACCTCCACGATGGGCAGGGCGCAGCTCCAGGCGGCCGTTGTTCAGACGCTCCGCGCTGTAGCACCCGAGGATTTCGTGGCGGTGGTTGGCTGCGCCGACAGTGCCGTGGTGTTGTTGCCGTGGCGGAGAGCGCGGGATCTCGATCCAGGTTGGCAGGTGGTGACGCCTGCCGAATTTGTCACCCATGCAACCCACTTGGAGACCGGTTTGTCGCTGGCTGAGATGCTCTTAGCGGGCGAATCGGGTGAGCTCTGGCTGGTGAGTGATGGTCACGACACCGAGCTCGAACTTGAGGAACGTGTGGCGCCGTGGCGGCATCGCTATGCCCTGCATTATGTGCCCTTGTCACGCGGGGATCTTGTCGAACTGCGGGCTAGCTCGGAACCAGCCGTCGTGGACGACGCGGGGATGCTCAGCTTTCCTGTGACGGTCATGCTGGACCTCGCCGCAGTGCGTGACATGCAACAACAACTGCCGCTTGCGGTACAGCTTGACGTATTCGACGCCAGTGGCACGCGACTGCGTCGCGACGCGCACCTGGTGAGAGACGCGACGACGACTTGGATTGTCACCCTCCCTGTGGGGGACGGCGCCGGAGCATGGGTGCAGGTGCGCCTGCAGCTTGCCGAAGATGCGGTACCCGCGAACAATACTTTGTTGATTCCAATTCGCCGCCGCGACGGGCCTCGTTGGCTAACGCTTACGGCCGCAGCATCTGCGCGGCAGCGACTATCGGACGAGGTGCTTGCCTCGTTAGATTTGGTGGTGCTGGATAACGTGCCTGGTGGCAGCCTGAGCACGAACGAGCGTCGGCAGTTAGCGCGTTACGTGGAGCTATATGCCGTTACGGTGTTGGTGAGTGGCGAGGTTGCAGCTTTTGAACCCGAGCCGTTCTTGGATTCCCCACTTGCCTATCGTTTGCCGCTCTTGCCGGTGGCCGCGGCACCACCGGAGCAGGCGGCTGTGGTGGTGGTGGTCGACCGCTCGGGCTCCATGGATCCGAGCCGCAGTCCAGACGCCGCGACAGCGGCCGCAGCCGTTGACAGTCTGGCGATCGGCCTTACACCCCAAACCCTGGTGGCCGTGGTGGGTTTTGACAAGCTACCGATCTTGGTGCGTCCGCTGCGGCTCTGGGGTGCGGTTGGAGCTAAGGACGAAGCCGTGAGCCTGCCAGTGACTCGCGGAGGTACGGATCCAAGTGCTGCCCTAGCGATGGCGGCGACACTCTTGGACGGCGCCCCCGCGCAGGCACGCCGCTTGGTGGTGCTCGTAAGTGACGGGGATTTTGCGTCGACTTTTCCGGCCACCCAGCGTGCCGTCGCAACGTTGCATGACGCGGGTGTGCGTGTCGCGACAGTCCTCAGCGGCAATGCCGACGTTGAGGCTCGACGGCGGATGCAGGTGTTGGGCCAGCTTGGGGGTGGCGGCTCGACCGAGGCCGGGCGCGGACGCCTTACCGCGGCGTTGACGGGGGGATCTGACGCGATGAGTGCTCAGGTAGATCCGACTCAGGGGGCGTCGGGATTCGTGCCGCAACTGCGTACCTCTCTCGGACAGCCCGTTGGAAATGTTCGACCCGCTGTTCGTCCGATGGGGCGTTGTTGGGCGCATTTCAAAGCAGCGTTGCATACGGACGCGGAGGTGTTGATGGATGCGAACGCAGAGCCGTGGGTCGCGGCTCGGGCGTTCGGGGCAGGCGCGGTGTGGGCCATGGCAGGTTCGCTGGAACCCAAGAACTGTCCTGCGAGTGCCCGCGAATCGTTGGTAGCCATTCTCGCTGAACACGCCGCGCAGCGGCGACGCGGGTCGTCGCGCGCATCATTACGCCCACGTTTTTCGGGCGCTATGTGGGACCTGGACCTAGATCTTGCCGCTCCGTCAATGACACCCATACCGCTGATGGCCTCGTTGTCGACGACGCTTGGGGGTTCTGTACAGACCACTTATGTGGTGGGGTTGGACTACCGTGGCTCTGGCCAATACCACGCGCCGCTTCACCTGCCCCGGGGTGGATGGCTAAGTGCACAAATAGGGCCCGTGGCCACACCGACAGCTCCGCTGGCAACGCTCGCGGCCTACGCTCCGGATCCGGAGTTTCGCGGTGCGGGTTTTCAACGCCTCGCGGCAGCGGCCTCAGGCGTTTACCGGTCCGGGTTGGATCCGCCCTGGGTTCCCACAACCCTGCTTTGGGTGGGTTCACTGTTGGCGGTTGTTGCGTTGATGGCCCTGATTCTATTGGAAAATCCGATAACCGTTCGCGCCCGCTAGCCGACCCGTCGCTCCGCGGGGCCGCTGCAAACTACGGCACGGATCTTGAATCCGCCGTTTGCCTACCTTCCACAGGAGCCCAAGCATGACGTCTCGCGGGGGAACGTTCGCACCTTGTTGGCAAATCCTCGTTGTCGTGATTTCGCTGCTGGCCGGTGCGCCAGCGCTGGCCGCGTTACGCGTGCTTCCGGTGCCATACAACGCGCTCGATCCGACCATTCCGCATCCAGCCTACAACGGCCACGCGACAACCTTTAAGGCGATTGCGCGCGGTGGCAATGGTACTTACACCGTTGAGTGGGACTACAACGGGGACGGCACTTACGATTCCACCCAGGCCGGCCTAACCAACCGCTACAACTTGGGTGCGACGTATACCTACCCGAACCAGGCCGTCACCACGACATTCCAGGCCAAAGTACGAATCACAAGTGGCGCCGAGACGGTGGTGGGCACATACCCCGTACGTATTTTCGCCGACGTGCCCAGCAATCCGGTGCTGGCCACCGACCGACAACTGCAGGTCATGCGCGCGGTGGCCGTGGATGAAGAGCTTTGGTGGTTACACCAACAGGTGAACAATCGAGTGGGCAGTGAGGACAACCTCGACACGGGTGCGCAAATCACCGGCTACGTGACCTCAAGCTACATCACCGCCACGACGGCTGGGCTGGTGTGGGCGATGTCGCTTAACGGCCATTTCATTGCGTTTCCACCCAACACCTATCTGGGCAGCATGACGGCCCCCCAGAAGACCGCCAACGACGCGCGTTTCAACAACGACCCGTACGCGGAAGATGTGCTTCGCTGCATCAACCACATGATGTCGAGCCAGATGAACATCGTCACCGGTATCCCGATTGCCGACGAAGATAACCGCGTGGGGTTCTACCCTGAGGTCCAAAAGGCCCGCATTCTTGGCAGCACCGACGGCGTTGGCTTCTATGTCGGCAGCCTGCCGACCGCCGATCAGATCTACCTTCATGGTCACGCCCTGTCGGCTCTGTCGGTGGCTCATCTGGCCGGCTTGAGCTCGCAGGTGGGCGATGCCACTTATGTGCTTGGTCGCTCGTACGAACACATCATTCAACAGATGGTGGATTGGGCTGTGTGGGGGCAGAACGACGGCGCCGCGGTCGGCTCCTGGTACTATGGTCCGAACACCGAAACCGCCGACATGTCCACCACGCTGTGGGGTATCACCGGCTTGTGGCATGCGGATGAGTTCATGTCGTCAGCCGGAGTCATTGTTCCCAATCGTGCCAAGGCACGCGCTGCAGAACAAATCGTCTTGGGTGCCTACAGCCCGGCGGCAGGCCAGTATTGCGCGGCCTATGTTCGCGCGAATTACCCGACCGGTTGTAGCATCCTGCTCAACGCCGCGCCGTTGTTTGTGGCCGGCTGGGTGGGGGCCAACAATTGGACCACCACCAGCGGCGTCTACGCGTTCCCCGGCTACAACACCTACACGCGCGGCACGTTGCGAACCTATATGGACGGCTATATCGCCTTCATCAATAGCAAATGGGTCGCGGGCGGTGCGGGCAATGATATCGGTTGGAGCAACGGCCTTTGGAACAACGCGGCGCTTAGCACAACGACGCCATGGGATCGTACCGATCACCAAGGCAACAGCTACACGATGCTGCACTATCAGGATGCGGCGCGCGCCCAGAAACCACCGATGGATTTCTACGGCACGCATGATTGGTTACGCGAGTTCTCCATTTACATCATCAAGAATCAGTACGCGACGGGTTATCAACAGAACATCTGGGGAAGCAGTGATAGCACCGGCGGTTCCCTCCTGAACACCGCTTGGTCAGCGCTCATTCTTACCCCAGATGCCCTGCCGCCACTGGCGATCGCTACGGCCTCTACCTATGCGGCAACGGAAGGCACGAGCATCCAGTTCTTCGGCGACAAGAGCGATCCAGGGACTGGCAATCCCACCTATACGTGGGATTTTGGCAACGGCGCCACGATGAGTGGCGTCGACGTGACTTATGCATTCCCAGACAACGGCACGTTCACGGTGACCCTGACGTTAAGCAGCACCACGGGGGGCGCTTCGAGCGACACGTTTAACGTGGTCGTCAGCAATGTGGCGCCGGTGACCTCGGTGGGTGCAGACAAGACAGCGAACGAGGGTGACTCTGTGCCACTCGCCATGAGCTATTCTGACCCAGGTACCGGCGACACCTTCACCTTCCTGTGGAACTTCGGCGATGGCTCGCTCACCTCAAGCATTCAAAACACCTCACATGTCTTCGTCGATGACGGTGTCTTCA
>JAKLEG010000325.1 GCA_022703175.1 Myxococcota bacterium
GGTAACGTGGCCCGCGTCGCGGCGGTGACACCATCGGCACCCATCACCGAGAGCTTGTAGCCCGACAGGTCGAGCGCGCCAGCGGTGGCGTTGAACAACTCCACATATTCGTCGGAAGTACCACCCGGGCCGCGCGTACGCACCTCGCCAATAACCACGCTGGGCGTACAGCGCTGCAACGTGTCATCGCAGCCAAACCGACAGGTCCCGTCGCGCACATCGTCGGCACAGCTCCCCGCGACGCAATGGTTATTTAGGTGCAATCGCATTTGGGTTGCCGACAAACAGGAGGGCGCTGTCGCCGGGCAGAGCATGGCCGTACCGGTACAGGTGTGCGTATCTGCGCACTGGTCGTTCTCGGTACACGGATTGCTGTCGTCGCAAGCGTCGCCCGTCGCCAAGGGCGTGTAGTTGCAACTCCCCCCGGCGCAGGTGCCCGCGGCCTGATAGCACTGACCATTGGGCGGCGTGCTGCACACAACCCCCAGGCAGGGGTCCTCTAAACACAGGCCGCTGCTGGCATCGCAACCAAAGCCGCAATCGCTCGTGGTTGGCGTGTACTCGCAGTTGCCCGCGCTGCAGAGACCTGGATTTGGATACACGGTGGATTGGGCGCCGCCATTGATGCAGGTATTCGCTGGCGGATTGATGCAGCGGGTGCCGACGCAATCCCCAACCGCGTTGCAATGATCGTCGGCCGTGCAGCTATCACCATCATCGCACGTGGTCGCGCTATTGCGCGTGTAGCTGCAGCTGCCGTCGGCAGGCGCGCAGCTCCCCACGGCGTTCCAACATTGGGTGTTGGGTGGCGTGTTGCAGGTGATAGCCGTGCCTGGAATGCACGCCGCGCTGGCGTCGCACATATCCATCTGCGTGCAGTTGTTACCGTCGCTGCAGGCTGTGCCCGGATTGGGCGCGTAGGTACACATCCCAGAGGCACAGGTGCCAGGCGTCACGTAGCACTGGGCCGCGGGCGGCGTGGGACACTCATCGCCTGCGCATGCTGGGCGGCATGAGTCGCTATTCTGCGGCGTGCGCGTGCCGGCTACGAGCATAAAATCGGCCGCGTTGTTGTCGGTATCTGAATCAGGGCCACAGCCGGTGCCGGCCATGGTTGCTCGCACGTAACTTTGAGCAGTCGTTCCCGACATGGGCGCAAGCGCGCTCCCCTCTAGACAATCGCCCACGGCGAACATCGCGACGGCATCCACAACCTGGCCGCCCGCATTTTCAATCGCAATACCGCCATTGTTGGCGAGACCAGTCGTGAAGGTGGAATCACCAGCGACCGTGCCGTCGTATGCCGAGCTGTTCACAAATAAGTAGTAGCTACGCGGAGCGAGTGTTGTTCCCGCTGGCACCGTGGCACGTGGCGTTGTGGTGATACTGCCACCGCCGCCGGGACAACCCATGAGTTTCCAGCCCGAGATGTCTACAGCGACCGTGCCAAGGTTGTAGATCTCGACATATTCGTTGCTGGCGCTCACGGGCCCCGTTGTTGCAAACTCCGAAATCACCACGCTCGTGGAAATCGCCTGGCGATGCGGTTGCGGCGACACCAGGGTCGCGGACTCCACGCCACAGCCGACACAAAAGATCACACCTACAGCCAAGCGCGCGGTCGATTTCATTGGGTCACTCCTTAGGGGCCAGAGCCTATCATTAATAACGTTCGCGCGCCGGTCGGCGGAGAGCCGCAAGCGGTGCGCGTACGACAGTTTCAATGGCATCGACAAAGGCTGCGGCCGCCGCTTCGACGTCCGCCACGCTGCCTGTGAGGTAGGCCCCGGCGTAATTGGTTTCGGTGGGGGGTGAAAACAACTTGCACAAACGCACCGGCGCAGCTTTGAGTGCGGCATCCACCGCGATCATCGCCTCCATGGGCGGGGCAATCAGGTAGGCCAACGGCTCGCCCGGCTTAATCCCCGCAAGCGGCGCCAAGTAGCGGCCCGTCTCGGCGATCACGTGAGGGAAGAACGTCGGCGCAGCAAAACCCTCCAGGTGGTAGAAGCAAATGCGTTCGGCCAACGCCGCGCGCACCGCCCACAACCCCTCGGCAATGTCGTCGGGGTGTCGCCCGCCCAAGACGCCTAATATTTCTCCGGAAAATGGTCCCGAGCCGTGTGCTGCGCCGGCATAAAATGACTTGGCAAATACCACCTCGACCTCGGCAGCCTTGGTGGCGTCATCGAGTGCGGCGTACAGCGCGTCATCCTGATCGGCAGTGATGAGACCCAACGACGAGTGCACGCTCGGGTCGATGCCCCACGCACGAGCCAAGGCCTCGTCGACTTGAGGCAACTCCCGACACGAAAGAATCTTGGGGCGGATTGGGACCAAAGTCATACGAGCTTCACTCCGCCACCGCCGTTAACAAAAGTGGCCTTCAAAAGCTCCGCACAGCGACGCGCCGCCTCGTCGGAACTCAGGCCCAGGCCGCGCACGTTGGAGATACAATCCTTCTCGGAGTTATCTTGCCCAAGCTTGGGGCCATAGGCGGTGTAGATCGACAGCGAGTCGCCGGTGCCCAACCCCGGCCGCTCCCCCACGATGATGGCCGTGCACTTGGCGTTAAGCGTCACACCGATGTCGTCTTGAATCCCCACGCGCGCAAAGCGCACACACACCGTACGCCCGAGCTTAAACCCCGCAGCCTGAAGCGCATGCTCTAGCGCCTGTACCAACGCCGGACCATTTTGCGTAAGCGCGTAGGCCGACAAGCCATCCCCGGCAACAATCTGCACGTCGGCGCCAACCGTGCCCTCCTGCCGCAACCTCTGCCGCGACGCTTCCGAAAGCCTGCGCCCAAGGTCAGGATGCAACAGATACTCGTCGTGCTCTTGGGCTTGCGAGGTGAGCGACAGCCAACCCTGCGCGCTGGCAAAATCCTCAGGTAATTCGCTGTGAACCGCGTCGAGCGCGATGGCGTGGTCGGCCCGCAGGCCAATGTAGGTATCGGTAAGATAACGCGTCCCAGTCCGCCCCTGAACGATCCGTGAAGGCGTGGCACGCTTCAGCGCATCGACGGCCGTGCGACACAAGGGCGGCGGCAAAGGTTTGCGCACAGCCCGAGACAAACTGGGCGACGTTGCCACCCGTTGGGTGCGGCGTGGCTCGCGTTGGTTCAATGCGTCTTGCAGCGCTTCGCGCACCATGGCGCGCAGTTCGGTATCGCTGGGCGGTTTGTTGGTAGTGCTCATGCGCCAAACTCCCGCTCAAACACCGTGGCATCTCCGGCACGCTCGGTGAGCTTGCCGTTACGCCACAATCCCATGCGCACAAGCCATTGCTCAAACTCGGGCGTGGGTCTAAGCCCCAACAACTCGCGCAACGCGGCGTTGTTATGGAAACTGGTGGTTTGGTAGTTGAGCATCACGTCGTCCCCCATCGGGATGCCCATCAGGTAATTCACCCCCGCAATCGCCAATAGCATCTCCAGGTTTTCCTGGTCGTTCTGATCGGCCACCGCATGGTTGGTGTAGCAAGCATCACACCCCATCGAAATGCCGGTGAGCTTGCCCATAAAATGGTCTTCGAGCCCGGCGCGCGTGATCTCCTTGGCGTTGTGCAAATACTCAGGGCCAATGAAGCCCACGACGCTATTCACCAAAAACGGCTCATAGCGCCGCGCCAAACCGTAAGCGCGCGCCTCCATCGTGACCTGGTCAGTGTCGTGATGTGCATTGGACGACAACGCCGTGCCTTGGCCGGTTTCAAAGTACATCACGTTGGGGCCCTGGGCTGTGCCCTCGCGCCGCGCCAAATCCAGCGCTTCATCTAGCAGCCGCACCGAGATGCCAAAGTTGCGATTGGCACCCTCGGAGCCGGCAATGCTTTGGAACATCAAGTCGAGCGGCGCCCCGGCGCGCACCGCAGCCATTTGCACGGTGACATGGCTCAACACGCAGTTCTGTGTGGGCACGTGGTAGCGGCGCATCAAATCTTTGACGGCCTTCAGAATGTCGATAGTTTTCTGCGGCTCGCCGGTGGCTGGGTTTACGCCAATGACCGCATCGCCATTACCAAAGCTCAGGCCCTCTTTGACCGCGGCCAAAATACCGGCCAGGTTGTCGGTGGGATGATTGGGTTGCAACCGGCTGCTGATACGCCCCGCCAGGCCCAACGTGGCGTTGCAGCGCACCACGACGCGTAGCTTCTTGGCCGCCATCACCAAGTCCAGGTTGCTCATCAGCTTGGCCACGCCAGCCACCATTTCGGCGGTGAGGCCTTTGGCGATGTTGCGGATCTCGTCGCCCGGGGTGCGATCGTCCAAAATCCATTCACGTAGCTCGGCCACACTCCAAGCACCGATTTTCCGCAGCGTGGCGGCGTCCACGCCGTCCACAATGACACGCGTCACTTCGTCGGTTTCGTATGGCACGCTGGGAGCTTCGTAGAGCTCCTGCAAGGTGAGGTCGGCCAACACCCGTTTGGCCGCAGCCATCTCGCGCATCGACCGGGCGGCAAGGCCCGCTTGGCAGTCACCCGAGCGGATTTCGTTGGCGCGGCCCAACACCTCTTTAATGGAGGCAAAAGTGAAGTGCTCGCCGTGGACCCGGGCCGATAGCATGGAAAACGTGTCCCTCAACTAGGGGAAGGGGGTCAAGGCGACGGCGCGCTAAGATGACACGGGGCGCGAACACCAGGGGATCAAATATCGCCGATACATGGCAATCGCGGATACTCGGCGTTGCCAGCCTGACTGCTCCACGGGTCTAAGAAGGGCGGCACGCTGCCGCTGGGGTCGACTTCCACGCAGATCACCGGGTTGGGCGGCGGTCCGTCGCCACTGTCGCGTGCACAGCCATCCACCGCGAGCTTGGCCCAATTGTCACAGGGGGCATTCATCGTCGCGCTGGCGTCACAGGTGAGCAGACAATCGGGGGGCGCGCACTTACGCCAACCAAAGCTGAAGGACGAATGGTAAAGCGTGTAGATGGCGCTATCCACTGCGAAATTCACGCTGTCGTTGTGGTGGTTGCCACCCCAATTGTAGCGCGCGGGTGTGGGCCACACCTGACCATCGAGCTTGAGCCAAGCGCCAATCGCCACCATTTGTGGAGCGAACATCTGCGTTTCGTCACAATTGGTGGGACTGGCCTGCACGTACAGCTCCAACGCCAAGCCGCCGGTGGCAATCTGACAGACGTAGTCCACGTCGGGTACCCACTCCTCTTCACCACCGCAGAGCATCAAATGGCTCCCCGGCACGCGCAGCGGAAACTCAACGAGCGGCCCCGAGTCACCCACGTCGTAATCGGCGGCCGCAAGGTCGGCGTTGGCGCCATCCTCCGAGGGTCGATCAGCGTCGCCATGCGGCGTGGGATGCGGCGCAGGGTCTTTGGCCTCGGTGCAGGCAGCAACGAGCCCGCATAAACTGATGATGTTCAACCACCGAATTCTATTGGGGTTCATCGGATCCTCCGCTGCTTTTGAAGCAGTCCCCTCTTTCTTTAACGTTTGCGGCACCATGGCGGCTCTTCGCCGTAGATGCGGCGATACAACAACTGCCGACGTTCTTCGCGGCCAAGTGCAGGCGGCAGCGAGGCCTCAACAAAGGCCCTCGCCGTTTCAAAGGCCGCAATCCCCATGAGAAACCGCTCGGCTCCCGAGCGCGCCAAGAGCCGCTCCCGCACCATGTTGGCGACCGCGGCAGGCGTGTCGATCATCGGCGCAGCTCGGCGAGCAACGAGGCAACACCCAACTCAAGCGCCCACTCTTCAAGATAGGCCGCGTCGACCTCATCTTTGAGCAGATTGGTGATGTCTCGGAATTGCAGCTCTGAGCGCGAGTCTTTGGCCCACACAAGTTTAGACAAGATGAGGTCCTCGCGACTGACAATGCAGGTAGAAAAGTCACCAATTGTCACCCGCGCGCGCCGAGCAAACTCCACTCGCCTGTAGGCTGCCTGCTTGCGCACGATGCAATCCACCTTGAGGATTGTCTCCTCATGGATCAGGTTGAACATCGACTCGTTCCTAATCGAGTCCGCTACAGCGTCCCGAGATACATAGTAGTCAGGCGCGAACGTGGCGATCACTGTCACCACATCTTTTGGAAGTAGCTCAACCACCAAATCGATGTCGCGCGTCATGCGTGGCTCGGCGTAGTAATTCATCGCCATGGAGCCCGTGAGCATGTACGCAAAGCCGGCCGTCTCAAGCCTCTGCGACACATCGCGCACCACATCAAGTTCAGTCTTCATCGTCTGGCGGTCATAGCAGGACGCGCGGGGTTGTAAAATGCTGCCAGTGCGACAACATGAGCTGCACGACGAAGAATGGCAGATTCTCAAGCCTTTGTTGGAATGTCGGATGGGTCGACCGCCTAAGGTTACCCACCGCGAATACCTAAACGCTGTCTTGTGGAAACCCGGCAACGTCCATGATTGCTCGAAGGAACTGTACAAGGAGCGCAATCTCGTTGAGCGCTTCTTCAACCGCCTCAAACATTGGCGCGGACTGGCGACGCGCTACGAGAAAACCAGCGAGAGCTACCTGGCCATGGTCCATCTGATCTGCGCGCAGCTGTGGCTATGACGACAGTACCGCGACCGTCAGGGGCGACGATCCCTGACTCTGGCCTTCGTCGACATAAATGCAAGCATCGGCCAGGCTCTCTTGGGTCCACAGATAGCGCGTGCTGCCATGCCGAGACCACACGGCACCCGATTGGGCTATGAGCCCGGCCTCCCGTAGCCGTCGGGTACGCCACGACTTCCAAGAACTCAGAATGCGCTCCGGCACGCATGGACCTGACACAACGCAAGCGGATAGCCATCACGCGTCTGTGCCGCTCCCTCACGGTTGCCGGCTCTCACTACCTTTGACCCCCGCGTTCTCACGAGCATTGACCCCGGGGTCACCCATCTGCGTAACGCATGTACAATCTCTCAGTTCGCCTTTCGTCGTCCAGCG
>JAKLEG010000326.1 GCA_022703175.1 Myxococcota bacterium
CCAGCATCTTTGCGCTGGGCATCATGCCCTACGTCTCCTCGTCCATTATTATGCAGCTGTTGGCGGTGGTTGTACCCACGCTCGAACGTCTGCAAAAAGAAGGCGAGCAGGGTCGACGCAAGATCACACAGTACACTCGCTATGGCACGATCGTATTGTCGGTGATTCAGGGTTTTGGCGTTGCCAACTTCTTGGTGCACGGCCCGGGCGGCATGCAAGTGGTCGACAACCCCGGCCCGATGTTCTACTTCACCACGATCTTGACACTCACCGCCGGTACCACGTTCATCATGTGGTTGGGCGAGCAGGTGACTGAGCGCGGCATCGGCAACGGTATCTCGCTTATTATTTTTGGTGGCATCGTGGCGCGTTTCCCGAGCGCCATTTTGGAGACGTTCTCGTTTGTGAAGAGCGAGATGCTTCAGCCGCTCAATATGCTTGTGCTCGTGGCCATCCTGCTGGGTGTGGTTGCCATGATCATCTTCTTTGAGCAGGCTCAACGCCGCATTCCAGTGCAGTATGCCAAGCGCTTGGTGGGCAAAAAGACGTATGCCGGCCAATCGACCCACTTGCCGCTTAAAATCAACACCTCGGGCGTTATTCCGCCGATTTTCGCTTCGTCGTTGCTCATGTTCCCGGCCACCATTGCGAACTTTGTGCCGGGTGGCTATCTCGAAAAGATGCAGCAATTTTTGCGCATGGATGCGTGGTTCTACAACACCGTCTACGTGCTGCTTATCATCTTCTTCTGCTACTTCTACACTGCGGTGACGTTTAATCCCGTGGATGTGGCTGATAACATGAAGAAATATGGCGGCTATATTCCGGGTATCCGGCCAGGCAAGAAGACCGCCGAGTACATCGATCGGGTGTTGTCGCGCATCACGTTTGGCGGCGCTTTGTATATCTCGACCGTGTGTGTATTGCCGACCATCCTGATGAACAAATTTGATGCGCCGCAGGCGTTGGCTAGCTTCTTTGGCGGCACCTCTATTTTGATTGTGGTCGGCGTGGCGCTCGACACCGTGCGTCAGATTGAATCACATCTGATCACGCGCCACTACGACGGCTTCGCTGGTGCCAAGGGCCCGCGCATTCGCGGCCGCCGCTAGGCACCGTGGCGTTCTCCTAAGATGGCTCGCGAGAAACGCGGCATTGTGCTCAAGTCGACGCGAGAACTGGAGTTCATGCGTGCGGCTAACGTGCAGACCGCTGAAGTTCTCGATCTGATGTGCAAGGCGGTGGCCCCTGGGGTTACCACTTGGGATCTCGATCAAATCGCTCGACGCGAGGTGAAGGCTCGGGGCATCAAGAGTGCCTTCTTGGGCTATCACGGCTTCCCGGCGATGCTGTGTGCCTCGGTGAACGAGGAGATCGTGCATGGCATCCCCAATCAGAGACGGGTGTTGAAGGAGGGTGACATCGTCAGCCTGGACTTCGGCACCTTCGTGGATGGTTACTGCGGCGATACCGCGCGTACCGTGGGGGTGGGTAAGATCCATCCCGAGGCTCAGCGTCTGTTGGACGTCACGTCAGAGTGCCTAGAGCGCGCGATTAAAGTCTGCCGGGCAGATCAACGGCTTTCTGATATCGCGATTGCCGTTCAGACCTTTGCGGAAGATAACGGCTTTTCGGTCGTTCGAGATTTTGTGGGTCACGGCATCGGCACCGCAATGCATGAAGACCCACAGGTCCCGAATTACTACGATGGCCCGCGACCGCGTATGAAGCCTGGCTTGGTGATTGCCATCGAGCCGATGATCAACATGGGCACTCACGAGGTGGAAGTGCTTACCGATGGCTGGACCGCGGTCACTCGCGATCGCAAGCTCTCGGCCCATTTTGAGCACTCCATCGGTATTACCGACGGTGACCCGATCGTTCTTAGCCGCTTGTAGTTGTTGTCGATCTCGCGTCATGGGTGGTCCGGGCTTCGCCAAGTCGGGTGTTGGCGCACAGCGCGGGTAGGTCGGGCGGCGTGGCGCTCGCCTAATGTCATGGTGTGGTGTATATTTACCGAGTGCGCGTGGGATATTTGGGGTGGGTGGAGTGGCGATGCAGGTCGGCGGTGTAGGTGCGACGTGGAGCTACGCAGAGCGCCTGCGTCCGCAGGCGACACCTGGGAACCTGTCCATCGCGAGTCGCTTTGCCTCCGTCACCGGTCGTCCTGCAATGACACCAGACGTCGCGGCTGTAGTTCCAAGCCCGTTTGCCACCGACGCTGCGACCGTAGCGCGTGAGCAATATGGCAATGGTGACGACAAGGGGCTTGCGCAGAGCCTCGCCAACGCGTCCACGGGCTCGCAGCAAGGCGGGAGTGCGGCTTCGGGGGTTCCGGGCACCGCCAATGCCGCCGAGTCCGAGCAGGGCTCTGCGGGCGTCGAGGTGGGGGCTTCAGCGACTCCAGGGGCCGACACTGCGGAAAACCAGGCCGAGCAACGCGAGATTCAAGAATTGGCCGAAACCGATCGACACGTACGGGCGCACGAGCAGGCCCATCTTGCAGCGGCTGGTGGACTGGCGAGCGGTGGGGCCTCATTCGAATACCAGCGCGGGCCCGACAACCAGCAGTATGCGGTAGGTGGCGAGGTGAGCATCGATGTTTCCCCGGGCAGGACGCCCCAGGAGACGATTGCCAAAGCAGCGCGCATTCGTGCTGCAGCGTTGGCGCCCGCAGATCCGTCGGGTCAAGATCGTGCGGTCGCGGCTGCCGCCACGGCGATGGCAACCCAGGCGAGCGCCGAGTTGGCCAAGCAAGCGATGGCGAGCGCAGCGGCCTCCGACACGTCGGCAAGCGTCGCAGCCACCACGCGTCCGGCGGCGACCAGCACGTCAGCGGACACCCCCGAGGCACAGGGCTCTCAGCGTTTGTCGGGGTTGCCGGCCTTGAGTGTGAGCGGCAGTATCGCTTCGTTGGCTACGACCTTCGCAGCAAGCCGCGCTTATGCCGGCGCCAGTCCGATGGCAGGCACGATCGTGAACCGCCACGCCTGATTTTGTGCGATCTTGGCAGCCACTTTACTTAGACAACGCATCTCGCAGCGCGCCTGTCTTAGCCGATGCTGGGAAGCAAATGACTGAGTGATTCGCCTGGATTCGCTGAGGGGTTTGTTGACGAGGTGGTTACGCTTCGATGCACATCGGGAGCATCGATGCTCCCGCAACCCTGTGGCGGGTTACGCCCGCGTGGTTATCTTCCAGCACTCGGATTGCTGGCTGGCCTCCGAAGCTCCTGGAGTAACGCGATGCTGAGAATGCAAACGACGAACGGATTTAGCCTGGTGGTGTGCCTTGTGGTTGTAGGGTGTGGCTCTGAGGACTCTGGCGTGGGCACGCCCGCATTGACGGCGCCAGCCAATCTGACTTACGGCACCACCCACGCGATGTACGCTGTGGACGTCGCGATCTCCCCCAACGTGCCCACATCAAGCGGTGGAGCTATTGAAGGCTACCGGGTGACGCCTACGCTGCCGACGGGGCTTGCACTTGCCGGCATGACGGGAGTGATTTCCGGGGCGCCTACAGTGCTACAAGCAGCGGCGGACTACGTGGTGACGGCCGAAAATGCTGCAGGTGCGACTTCGGCAACGATTAGCATCGAGGTGAAAGAACTCGCGGCACCTTCCGGATTGACCTACGGGGTCGCCTCGGTGGGCTACGGCACACCAGGCACCGACATTGCTGCGTTGGAGCCGACCAGCACGGGCGGCCCCATCGCAAGCTTTGGCGTAGATCATACGCTACCGGCGGGATTGGCGCTCGATCCAGAGAGCGGCAGAATCTTTGGGCGGCCCACGGCGGCGGCGGCGGCAGCGGACTACCTGATCACTGGCAGCAACGATCTGGGTGACACGTCGACAACACTTACGATCACGGTCTTTGCCGCGACCATGGTGACGTCGCCGCAAGAGGTGTCGATCTCGGGCATGGCGTTCCATCCGGCCGCATTGAACCTGGCCGTGGGTGAGACCGTGAAGTGGACCAACAGCGACTCGGCGAATCACAACGCGACGTCGACAGCGAGTCCGCAGGCGTGGACTCAGGTCGTGGCGTATGGTTCCGGCGGCAGTCAATTCCTTACTGTCAACGCGGCAGGGACGTTTCCGTACAAGTGCAGCGTGCACCCGTCGATGACAGGCACTCTTAGCGTCGCTCCGTAGCTCTGCACCTCGTGACTTCCACCTGTGGAGCGCTATGACGCTTGCGTGGCTCGGCGGCGCG
Source organism: Myxococcota bacterium (assembly GCA_022703175.1). Classification (GTDB taxonomy): domain Bacteria; phylum Myxococcota; class XYA12-FULL-58-9; order XYA12-FULL-58-9; family XYA12-FULL-58-9; genus JACRCV01. The sequence continues at coordinate 4,222 of JAKLEG010000326.1, forward strand.
TGCGACATGCGCAGCTCACTGCGGAGGACGGTTTATGGAAATGCTCGTGCTGGGTGGAGGCATCAGCGGTTTGGCCACGGCGTTGGCACTCGAAGCGGAGGCGCGATCGCGCGGAGTGAGCGCTACGGTGCGTTTGTTTGAAGCCGACATACGGTTGGGCGGCAAGGTCGATAGTCACAAGGTGGATGGCTTTGTGATTGAGCGCGGCGTCAACGGTTGGTTGGACTCCAAGCCCACAACCGATGCGCTGTGTCGAGAGCTTGGAATTTATGACGAGCGGCTGCCCTCCAATGATGCCTCGCGGCGGCGGTTCATTCTACGCCATGGCCGATTGCACGAAGTGCCCGCCAAGCCGCCAGCATTTGTGAAGAGCAGTCTGATGTCATGGCCAGGCAAGATACGCTTGGCCGGTGAACTCTGGGCCAAGCCACGCCCACCTGGCGACGAATCCCTGGCGGACTTTGCGAGGAGACGTTTGGGCGCAGAGGCGCTGGATGCGCTGCTCGATCCCATGGTGAGTGGCATCTACGCGGGCAACCCTGAAGAGATGAGCTTGCAGAGCTGTTTCCCGCGCATCGCCGAGATCGAAACGAAATATGGCGGCTTGATGCGCGGCATGATGAAAATCAAGAAAGAGCGCGCGGCCGAGCGCCGGGCGGGTAAGGACGCGAAGGAAGTGAGTGCGGCTGGGCCCGGTGGGCGTTTGATCTCGTTTGCCAGCGGTACAAGCTACCTGATCGAGGTGATGGCTCGTAAGCTAGAAACGCCGCCAACCCTCGGTAAAGCCGCGGTGGGTGTGCGTCGGCAGGCTGGCGGCTACGCCGTGACATTTTCCGACGGCTCGGTGGTCAACGCGGAGAAGGTCGTCTTGGCACTGCCAGCCTATCGGGCGGCATCGGTGTTGGAGCCTCTCGATGGCGATTTAGCGAGGGAGCTTTCGGAGATCCCCTATGCCGCCGTGAGCGTCGTGGCGTTGGCGTGGCGGCGTGAGCAGGTGCCGCATCCGCTCGATGGTTTTGGGTTTGTGGTGCCGTTCTCAGAAGGCGCCGAGATTTTGGGTACGCTCTGGGACTCCAGTGTATTCACCGATCGCGCGCCCGATGGCTTTGTGCTGACGCGCAGCATGGTCGGTGGCCGACGCCGGGGCGATCTCGCGTTGCGCGATCAGGCGGCGTTGGTTGAGTCGGTACGTCAGGCGATGCAACGGTTGTTGGGCGTCACGGCCAGGCCGGAGTTGGCTCACGTCGCGATGCACGAGCGTGCGATTCCGCAGTACGTTGTTGGTCACAGTGAACGGCTGCGTCGCATCGAGGCGCGCGTGGGCGGCTTGCCGGGGCTGCATCTGACGGGGAATGCCTACCGTGGTGTCGGTTTGAACGACTGCACGGCTCAGGCAAAGATCGTCGCACGTGCGGTCTGGGCTTGACGAACGGCAGTGGTTAGCCGATACCGCCGCGTCACACGAGGTTGGTATTGATGATGCCCGCGTTCGAACGTCTCATCGCTAAGTCCGCGCCGTCCGATCGACGCGTGTTTCCGCGCGCCAACGAGAACATTCCTGTGCGGATCTCGATGTCGACAGGGAAACGATCGTTCGAGGCTACCGTTTACACCGCCGATATCTCCCTGTCGGGCGTCTTCTTTTCTTCTACGTTTTTTTTGAAGACGGGGCTGGTGCTGGATCTCGAATTTGCGATGCCCAACGACGATCGACCCGTGAAGGTTCGTGGCCTGATCGTGCGCGAAGTCAGGCTGGACGGGCGTTCGGGCGGACGTTCGGGGGCGATCGCGGGCTTTGCCATTCGGTTCACCGAATATTTTGCCGACGCAAAAACGATCTTAGCCTCGTCATTTTTGATCGCTGAGCTGGACGATTTCTTGGGTGACTACATGGATCGGCGCAGCCACAAGCCCAAGAACGAACACGATAGTCTGCGCGACGTGATCATCGCGTGGGAGGTCGGCAAGATGGAGCTCTCCGAAGGTGAGCTGAACATCATGCGCGATCGCATCACGGTCGACAAAGAGGGGAAAATCCGCAGGCGCCGCAGATAGGGTGCCTAGCGTTTTAGCTAGATGGCGTATGGGAATGGCGATGAAAACGAGTAACGCCGCCGAAAATGGTTGTTTTTTCGGCTTGCCAAAGTTTTCGGAGCTGTGATAAGAGGCCGTCCTCGTTTTTCCGGGTGCCGTTTAAGGCTCTCGGGCGTTGCGGTGTGAACTCGCTCCGCTGCTACAGGTGAGCGTCATGAAAGTTCGGGCTTCTGTTCGCAAGATTTGCAACAAGTGCAAGATCATCCGGCGCAAGGGTCGAATTCGCGTTATTTGCGACAACCCCCGCCACAAGCAGCGTCAAGGCTAGAGGGTAATCATGGCACGTATTAGCGGCGTCGACCTTCCGCGCAACAAGCGCATCGACATTGCGCTTCGTTATTTGTACGGCATCGGCCCCACGCTCGCGAAAGAAATTGTCGCGCGCGCTGGTGTCGAGCCGAGCAAGCGCACCGACAACCTCGAAGAGGGCGAAATCGCCAAGCTTCGCGAAATCATCGAGCGCAACTACAAGGTCGAAGGCGACCTTCGGCGTGAAGTCTCGATGAACATCAATCGCCTGATGGATTTGGGTTGCTACCGAGGTCTTCGGCCCCGTAAGGGCTTG
>JAKLEG010000327.1 GCA_022703175.1 Myxococcota bacterium
CCCCACGCGGGTCGATAAACGCCACCGCACACCCCGCTCTCATGGCCTTGCGCGGGTCGCCACGCCAGCCCCCGAGCCGAGCCAACGCGCTCAACCGGTCATGACACCGTCGCGGGCAAACGCGCATCTGGATGCCCGACGCATTGGCGATTTTCGCAAGCAGATCGATGCTCGCGAGGCGATGCTGGCCGAGGTGATCAAGGCGAGAACCGAGCTGCATCAGAGCCTTGAGGCCACCGCGGGAACGTTATCGATGCTGCACGGCTACGACCGCAATGTGGCCGACCGCCTGGCCGAGGACCTCCGCACTGACCTGCGAGTCGTCGACACCAGTATCACCGCATTGCAGCAAGACCTGGCGCGCGCTCGCCAAGGTCTGCAACAACTCAGCGGCGAGTAGCACTGTCGCGCTGCCTCCCCGTTGGCGCCCGCGCTCCCGAAGACCCATCGTACAGCGCGTCTATTGTGCAATGTGCGACGCTCCTGTAATGGGCGCGTGCGGTTGTCAGACGATCCCCGCCGGACAGGTGTCATCATGGATCCACGCATGCGTCGTTTGCAGGAAGAGCCGGTGGGTAAACTGCTGTGGCACTTCTCGCTGCCCGCCATCGCCGGCATGATGGTCGGCTCACTCTACACTGTTATCGACCGCGCCTTTCTCGGGAACGTCGTGGGGCCTGACGCGTTGGCTGGACTCTCGGTCTGTATGCCAATCACCTTCGTGATGTTGGCCTTCGGCATGCTGATTGGCGTGGGTACAGGCGCATTGGTCTCGATCCGCTTGGGCCAACAAAAACACGCAGAAGCAGAGGTCATCCTCGGCAATGCCACCACCTTGACGCTGGTCGTCGCGGTCGTGATCGGCGGCGGCTTCTTGCTGGTGTTGACGCCCCTGCTAACCTTGTTTGGCGCCAGCCCTGTAACGCTGCCGTATGCCAAGCAGTTCTTGCAGATCATCCTATTGGGCTCGTTCTTCCAGTACGCAAGCTTCGGCCTAAACGCGATCATCCGTGCTGAGGGCAATCCACGCTTGGCAATGTTGACGATGTTCATCAACGCCAGCATCAACATCATTTTGGATGTGGTGTTTGTTCTCTGGTTAGACTTCGGTGTCCCGGGCGCAGCCGTCGCCACCGTCATCGCACAAGCTGTCTCAGCCATCTGGACGCTGGGCCACTTCCGAAGCCGCCGCAGTGTGTTGCGCCTACACCTGAAGAACCTCGTGCCACACTGGCAGATCATCCGGCCAGCCCTGGCGATTGGCCTGTCACCCTTCGTGATGCACTTGGGTGCCAGCGTCATCAGTCTCTTGGCGAACCGCGGGTTGTCCCACTATGGCGGCGACGTGGCCGTGGGCGCCTACGGCATCATCAGCGCACTTAGCATGCTCATTTTGATGCCCGTGTTCGGCCTGAACCAAGGGGCACAACCCATCGTCGGCTACAACTTTGGCGCCGCCAACATCGCGCGCGTCAAACACACGCTGAAGCTCAGTGTGCTGGCCGCAACGGGCGTGGTGCTCATAGGCTTCGTCCTCGTCGAGGCGTTTCCAACGGCCTTGGTGCATGCCTTCGCCAAAGACCCGCTCCTTATCCAGGTGGGTGCCCGCGGCCTCCGCATCTGCCTCGTGATGCTGCCCATCGTTGGCTTTCAAGTGGTGTCCGCCAACTTCTTTCAGGCCGTTGGCAAAGCCCGCACCGCACTCGTGCTCAGCCTGCTTCGACAAGTGATTGTTTTAATTCCACTTTTGATCTTGCTACCGCACGTGATGGGTTTGGATGGCGTGTGGGCGGCCGGCCCCATTGCCGATGGTGTTGCAAGCCTCCTGACCGGCTTCGCGTTGCTGCGTGAGCTACGTCACTTGGACGCACTCCCAGGCCCTGCTGCGCCTAACCTCACCAACGTTACCGCAGCCGTGGGCGCCGAATAGCCCCCCGGACGCTTCATCGTGGGGCTTTGCGGGTTGGTACTCAGAGGCACACATCAGCAGTCATTGGCAGCCAGGTAACAACATTATCTTGACGGATATCGACAATCCAGCCTGAGGCTTCAATGGTTCCACGCCGTCGTGACTTGATTGAGCGTGTAATATGGTAACGGGTCAATCTACTCGCTCACCTTGCGAAGCCACGCGGCGCGGCTCATTGTACCGAGATCGTCTGGTCTCACTGTCGGACCCTCGTGACATAACATCAGCCGCTTAGCGCCGCTTAAGGGTCGTTTCGTGGTTTACACCAAGCGCTCGCATTGTGTACCAAGCGGGTCGGGGTAGGCATGGGTACCGACCAAGGTTTCGTTCACCTCCACTTGCATTCGCAGTACTCCCTGCTGGATGGCGCCATCCGCATCAAGGAGCTTATCCCGCGCGTCAAAGAGCTGGGGATGAACACCGTCGCGGTCACCGACCACGGCAACATGTTTGGTGCGGTCGATTTCTACCGCGCCGCCACCAAAGAGAAGGTCAAGCCGATCATCGGCTGCGAAGCCTATGTGGCAGGTAGCTTGGGCCGCAAAGACCGCACCGTGCGCGACTCGTCGCACCTGGTGCTCCTGGCCAAAGACTTAACCGGCTACAAGAACCTCACTTACCTGATTTCTATGGGTTATTTGGAGGGGTTCTACTACCACCCGCGCATCGACGTGGAGCTCTTGAAGGGGCGCACCGAAGGCATCATTGCGCTGTCGGCCTGCTTGGGCGGCGTCGTGAACAAGCCGCTGTTGCGCGAGGGCAAAGCCAAGGCGGTTGAGGCCGCACTCAAGTTCCGTGATCTGTTCGCCCCAGGCGACTTTTACCTGGAGCTCCAAGACAACGGCTTCAAAGAGCAGGGCCCGGCCAACGAAGCGCTCATGGATATCGCGCGCACCCACAACATTCCGCTGGTGGCCACCGCCGACGCCCACTACCTGAAACCCGAAGATGCCGCTGCCCACGAAATCTTGGTGTGTATCCAGCAAAACAAGTCGCTCAAGGAGTCGCGCGAGCGCGGCCACCATTCGGATTTGCTGTACGTCAAAAGCCCCGAAGAAATGTGGCGCTCGTTCGGCAAGCTCGCCCCAGAAGCGCTTGAAAACACTGTAAAAATCGCCTCACAGTGCAACGTCACGCTGGAACTCGACAAGATCTACCTGCCCGCCTACGGGGTGCCGGCTGGGATGAGCCTTGAGAGCTTCTTGGAAAAGACGGCCAACGATGGCCTGAACGAGCGCCTCGCCAGTGTCCGCTATCCGATTGACCGCAAGGTGTACCAAGAGCGCCTAGACTACGAATTGTCGGTCATCATCCGCATGAAGTTCCCGGGCTACTTCCTCATCGTGTGGGACTTCATCAACTACGCAAAGCTTCAAGGGGTGCCTGTGGGGCCTGGACGCGGTTCGGGCGCCGGGTCACTGGTGGCCTGGGCGCTCAAGATCACCGACCTCGACCCGCTGCCCAATGATCTGTTGTTCGAGCGCTTCTTAAACCCCGAACGCGTCTCGATGCCCGATTTCGATATCGACTTCTGCCAAGATCGACGCGGCGAGGTCATCGACTACGTGGGGCGCAAATACGGCGCGAACCAAGTGGGGCAAATCGTCACCTACTCGCAGCTATCGGCCAAGAGCGTCATCAAAGATGTTGGCCGTGTGCTGGAGCTACCGTTTGCCGAGGTCAACGAAATCACCAAGCTGATTCCCAACGGCCTGGTAGAGGGCAAAAAGGTCACCATCGACAAAGCGCTGGAGCTTGAGCCAAAGCTACGGGAAATCCAGACGCAGAAGCCGATTTACGCCGAAGTCATCAAAGTTGCGCGCGCGCTCGAAGGGCTCAACCGCCAAACTGGCATGCATGCCGCCGGTGTGGTCATTGGTGACAAGCCTTTGTGGGAGTACGTGCCGCTGTGCCGCGGCAAAGATGGCGAGCTCATCACCCAGTTCGCCAAAGAAGAGGTCGAGGCTGCCGGCCTCGTCAAGTTCGACTTTCTGGGACTCAAAACACTTACCGTCATCGCCAAGGCGTTAGCCCACATCAAGCTGCGCACCGATGACGGGCCGTTAGGCCCCAACAAGAGCATCGACATCACCAAGCTCAGCTTCGACGACCCCAAGGTCTTCAAGCTGATGGCCGTGGGCGACACCGACGGCATCTTCCAAATGGAATCCTCGGGCTTCAAGGAGATGATCAAAAAGCTCCAGCCCGACCGCTTCGAAGATGTTGTCGCAGGCGTTGCGCTCTACCGCCCTGGTCCGCTCGATGCCGGCATGGTGGATGACTACATCTCCCGCAAGCACGGCCGCAAAAAGGTCGAGTTTCCGCATCCCTGCTTGGAGCAAATCTTAGGCAAGACATACGGCGTCATCGTCTACCAAGAACAGGTCATGCAAATCGCAGTCACGCTCTCCGGCTTCACCATGGGCGAAGCCGACGTGCTGCGCAAAGCGATGGGCAAAAAGAAAGCCGACGTCATGGCCAAGATGAAGGCCAAGTTCGTCAGCGGGGCCCACGCAAAAAACGCCATGCCCGAGCGTGACGGCGACGAGCTGTTTACGCTCATCGAGAAGTTCGCCGGCTACGCTTTCAACAAGTCGCACTCGGCGGCCTACGCCGTCATCACCTACCAAACGGCGTTTCTCAAAACCTACTACCCCGCTGAGTTCATGGCTGCGCTCTTGTCCACCGAGATGCGCGACCAAGACGAGGTGGTGAAGTACATCCACTCCTGCGGCGAACGCCACATCACGGTGTTGCCACCCGACGTGAATCGCTCCGAGAAGGACTTCACGGTCGTGCTGGATGCCAACAACAAAGGCAGCATCTTGTTTGGCTTGGGTGCCGTGAAGGGGATTGGCGACTCCGCCATCGATGCCATCCTGGAGGCACGCAAGGCCGGGTCTTTCAAGTCGTTGTTTGACTTTTGCGAACGCGTTGACCACCGCAAGACCAATCGCAAAGTTTTGGAATCCCTCACTAAATCAGGTGCGTTCGACGGCTTTGGCAAACACCGTGCGCTTCTCCTTACCAACCTCGAAAAGGCGTTGGAGGTGGGGCAAACCACGCAGAAAGAGCGCGCCAGCGGCCAAACTAGCCTGTTCGGATTGTTTGCCGCCAAAGCTCCAGCGGGCACTAACAATGCCGGGGTGAGCTACATCGACTGCGAAGAATGGAGCGAAAAGCAGCGCCTGGCCGCAGAAAAAGAGGCGCTCGGCTTCTACGTCTCGGGGCACCCGCTGCACGCCTACAAAGACGACCTCCCCCGCCTGGCAAGTGCCACCACCGCGCAGCTACGTGCGATGGCCGACGGCCCGGCCCAACGTTTTTACGATGAGGTCACGGTGGCAGGTGTCATCACCGCCATCAAAGAGAAGCCGCTAAAGAACGGCACCGGGCGCATGGCCTTTGCCACGCTTGAAGACCTGCATGGGCGCATCGAAGTGATGGTGTTCAGCAAAGCCTTCAACGACTGCGAAGCCGTGCTCAAATCTGATGAGCCCGTGCTGGTACGGGGCACGCCGAGGATTGAAGGCGGCGAAGAAGACGCTCAGGCCACCGCCAAGCTCTCCGCGGCCGGTATGGAGCTCTTGTCGATGGCCCGCGCCAAGAAGACCAAGCGCTTCGAAATGGAAGTGCCGGTGTTTGCGCTGAACAACGACAAGCTGGTGCGCTTGAAAGAGCTGCTCGTCGCCAACCGCGGCGAGGTCCCCACCCGGCTCACCATCACCTCCCCCAACCTGTTCGAAACTGTGATCGCACTCCCCGAAACCCTGAAGGTGAATCCCACTGACGAGTTGCTCATTCGGGTCGAGCGACTGTTTGGGCAAAAGGTTGTCCGACTCATGTAGGGCTGCGCCCCGCGAAGCTTCAAGCTGTCTACGCACAACATCGCCCTACTCCTACTTTTTGAGCAGCGCCCCTTCCTTCGGATGCGAGCCCAAAAAGCTCACTTCGCCGGAATCCAAGTCGTACAAAGCCCCCACCACCTTGAGCTTGCCACTTTTGGCCAATTCATGAACGATTTTGCTCTTCGTCAGCAGGTCGTCGATGCTCTGCCAAACGTTGGCCTCAATCACCTGCGGCAGTATTTCTTTAGCGTTCTTCCCGGGGTTGCTGACCTTAACCTGTTTGGCCGGCTTCTGGATGTTGTCAACCAACTTCGGAATGCTGCCTGGCAACTTTCCTCCTTCGGTGACGGCCGTCACGGCACCACACTTGGTATGCCCCATCACCACCAACAGTGGCGCACCCAAGTGCTCAACGCTGTACTCGATGGTGCCTATCTCATCGGTGTCAGCCACGTTCCCCGCCACCCGCACCACAAACAGATCACCGAGGCCTTGGTCAAAGAGCAGCTCCACCGGCACGCGCGAATCAGAGCAAGAGAGCACAGTCGCAAACGGCTTCTGTCCCTTCTCCGCCAACTCCGTGCGACGCGCCGCACTTTGATGTGGATAGTTGGGTTTGCCGCCCACAAAGCGCGCGTTGCCATCTCGAAGCATTGTCAATGCGGTGGCGTGCGCATAACCCCCCGGCCCTTCAGCGTCTGCAGCTCCTGTTCGGCCCGCTAACGCCACCCACAAAAGCCCGGCAAAGCACACTAACTTCGTCATCGCGCCCCTCCCGACCAGGCTTGCCGATCGCTGCGGCCCCACGGTCGCTTTCAATCTACGTTGGCCATTCACCCATGGCTTCGGAAGGTGGTCGCAGGTGGGTCCAAGCATCGACGTTCTCAGCGACCCGTGGCATGGTGCCAGCAACAATGTTGGTCGTTGAACACCTGAGCTTTCGTTACGCCCATGCTGCTGCGCCGGTGTTGCATGACCTATGCTTCCAACTGCCCGCAGGTGCGCGGGTGTTGGTGCTGGGTCGAAACGGC
>JAKLEG010000328.1 GCA_022703175.1 Myxococcota bacterium
AGACCGCGTGCCGCGTCGGCGCCTGATGCTGCTGACCCAAGGCGCAATGATGGCACTTGCCGTGGTGTTGGCGGCTGATACTTGGGCTGGCACCGTGAGGCCATGGCATATTTTGGTGGTTGCGTTCTTGGGGGGCGTCGCCAATGCCTTTGACGCTCCGGCCCGCCACGCGTTTGTGCTGGAGTTGGTGGGGCGCGAAGACCTCACCAATGCGATAGCCCTCAACTCTAGCGTGTTCAACTTGGCCACAACCCTAGGGCCGGCAATTGCTGGCCTGATCTACGCAACAGGAGGACCTACCTGGTGTTTTGCCATCAACGCGGCGTCCTTTGTGGCGCTGCTCGTGGCGCTCGCGATGATGCGGCTACCGAAAAGCACAGGTTCTCCTGCCGATGGCTCTGCGTGGGCAGAGCTGACCGTGGGATTGCGCTTTGTGGCCAAGAATCGTGTGATTCGTTTGTTGCTTGTGGGGCTCGCCGTGACGACTGCCTTCGGTTTTAGCATCATGACGCTGATGCCGGCTTGGGCCACCGAGGTCCTTCATGGCGATGCGCGTACCAACGGCTATCTGCTGTCGGCGCGCGGCCTGGGGTCGCTCTTGGGGGCGTTGATGGTGGCGTCGTTTGGGCACCTGTTGAGTCGAGGGCGGATGCTTGCGATTTCGCTCGTGCTCTTGCCTCTTAGTATGGCCGTCTTTGCCCTGGCACGTGGTTTGTCTCTCGCTTTCGTCACCCTCGTGTTTTCGGGTTGGGTTTTCATGATTGTGTTCAACATGCTCAACTCGCTTATCCAGCTGCATGCGCCCGATGCTCTGCGCGGCCGGGTGATGAGCGTCTATTCACTCACTTACTTTGGGTTAATGCCGATAGGCTCGATGTTGGTGGGCGCGATGGCGGGGGCGTTTGGAGCACCGCCAACCGTGATCGCCAACGCATTTGTGGTGTTGGTTTTTGCCGTGGTGTTGTGGTGGGGCTTTCCCGGCGTGCGCCGGCTTGAGTAAAGAGATGAACGTTACGCGCGATCGGTTTCTCCCTGTGACCGCGGCGGACATGGCTGCGCGAGGCTGGGAACAACCCGATTTTGTTCTGGTTTCTGGCGATGCCTACGTCGACCACCCAAGCTTCGCCAACGGCGTGCTCAGTCGCGTGCTGGAGGCACACGGGTATAAGGTGGCGGTGCTGGCCCAGCCAGATTGGCATGACCCGCAGGCGATGAAGCGCTTCGGTCGGCCGCGTTACGCGTTTTTAGTGAGCGCTGGCAACCTGGACAGCCTGCTCAATGCCTACACCGCGCACAAGCTGCCGCGCAGCGACGACCCCTATTCGCCGGGGGGTAAGGCGGGCCAGCGACCGCCGCGTGCGACCCTTGTTTATTGCAACCTGATCCGCCAAGCCTACGGCAAGGTGCCCATCATTGTTGGTGGCATTGAGGCCAGCCAGCGTCGGTTCAGTCACTACGACTATTGGGAAGACAAGGTCCGCCGCAGCATCCTGCTCGACTCCAACGCCGACATGTTGGTGTACGGCATGGGGGAGGTGCCGCTGCTGGCGCTGGCCTCGCGCCTAAGTCAGGGCGAGCGACTACACGAGATCTCAGACGTGCGTGGCACTGCTTACGTCAAGCGTGACATTGCCTTCCTCTCGGAGTCTGCATTTGTCGAACGGCTGGGGGCCTTTGTTGAAACACTGCCGCATGAGGCGTTGTTACCTCCCAAAGGTGAGCAGCCTCAACGGGTGCAGGAGCGGCAGTACGAGGTGGTTGAGATCGCCGCGTATCGGCGCGCATATGCCGAGGCCTTCAAGAAGATTTGGGATGAACAAGATCCCGTGCGCGGTCGGCCGGTGGTGCAGCGCTGCGGGGAATTGCGGGTGGTGCAGATGCCGCCTTCACCTACGCAGAGCGCCGCCGAATTGGACCGCTGGTACGATTTGCCGTACACCCGCATGCCTCACCCGGACTACCAAGCCCACGGTGGCGTGCCAGCATGGCTAACCACTCAGCATACGATTGTGACCCATCGGGGTTGCATGGCCGCCTGTAGCTTTTGTGCCATCACGATGCATCAAGGCCGGCCGATTCAGAGTCGCAGCGAACAAAGCATTGTGCGCGAGGCCTACGCCGTTACCGAGATGCCAAGTTTCTCCGGTTCACTCTCCGACGTCGCGGGCCCGAGCGCCAATATGTACGGCTTCCATTGTCCGGTGCAGGCGAAGCGCGGCACCTGCCAACATCGAGATTGCTTGTTGCCCACCCCGTGTCCCTCGCTGCAGCAGCACTTGGATGAGCAGGTGGCCATGCTGAACAAGGTGCGCGCTGTGCCGGGAGTGAAACGGGTGTTTATCGCGAGCGGCGTGCGCTACGACCTGTTGACCGACCCGAAGAGCGCTGGGGCGGCCGGGCAGAAGTATATTGAGAATCTCGCGGCTCACCACACCTCCGGTCAGCTAAAAGTTGCGCCCGAACACCGCAGCGACAACGTCTTGACCAAGATGGGCAAACCCAGCTTCGACAAGTACGAAGCGTTCAAAGAATGCTTCATGAAAGCGTCGCGCAAGGCCGGCAAAGAACAGTACCTGGTGGCCTATTTTGTCTCCAGCCATCCCGGTTGCACTGTACAAGACCAAATCGCGTTAGCGGAATACTTCAAGGCGCAACACTTCGTGCCAGAGCAGGTGCAGGATTTCATTCCCACCCCGATGACGCTGGCCACGGCGATGTACTATTCGGGCTACGACCCCGAGACGATGATGCCGGTATACACGGCCACGACGATGCGTGAAAAACGCCGCCAGCGCGCGTTGTTGCAATTCGACAAACCGGAGTTTCAAGGACGGGTGCGCAAGGCATTGAAGGCGGCAGGGCGGGGCGATTTGATTGGGACGCATGCGCGAGCGTTGGTGCCGCCGGGGCCAGAAGAAGACTGGAGCGACGAGGCACCACGAGGCAAAGGGCCACCGCATCGAGCGCGCCTAGGTGAGGCTCGCGGGCCTTCGCGTGGGAGACCGTTCAAGCGCAAGCCGGGCGGGCGGCGCTAATCGCGGTTTGCGTCACATCCTGAGGGGCGTTTGCCCTCTGACACATCGGTGATACACGGCCGCATGACTGGTTTCGTGCAAACGCTGTTTTCGCGTCGGATGCTGGTGAACGTGATGAACGGCTTCTCATCCGGGTTGCCGCTTTTGCTCACCGGTTCGACGCTGCAGGCGTGGCTCAACGACGAGCACGTGAGCGTGGAGCATATCGGCCTATTTGCGGCCGTGGGGCTGCCATACACCCTCAAGTTCGTCTGGGCACCCTTGTTCGACCGCTTCGTGCCGCCTTTCTTGGGGCGCCGTCGTGGCTTCATGTTGGTCACCCAGCTGGCCTTGGTTGGGGCCATTTTGGGACTGGGGCTCGGGCATCCAGAAACGTCGCCGTGGTGGATGGCGGGAATGGCGTTGGCACTCACCTTTTTTAGCGCGAGCCAGGATATCGTGCTGGACGCCTACCGGCGGGAGACATTGGCCGATCACGAGCTCGGATTAGGTTCATCGCTGTTCGTGAACGCCTATCGCTTGGCGATGCTGGTTTCGGGAGCGATGGCGCTCTACTTGGCCGACCGCTGGGCGTGGCAACAAGTTTACTTTCTGATGGCGGCCTTCATGGGTGTGGGGCTCATCACGACACTTTTGGCATCGGAGCCCTGCGTGGATGCGCCGCCGCCGCGAACGCTCCGCGAGTCGGTGATCGAGCCATTCGTGGATTTTTTCAGGCGGGACGGTGCCTGGCTGATTTTGGTGTTTATTCTGCTCTACAAAATCGGCGACCAGATGGCTTCGTCGATGAACACCCCCTTCATTTTGAAGCTCGGTTTTACCAAGAGCGAGCTGGCCGCGGTGGCAAAGCTATTCGGCATGCTTTCTATCATGGGTGGCAGCCTCCTGGGTGGGTTGCTCATGGTGCGCTGGTCGATGGCGCGGGCGCTCTGGATCTTTGGCGTGCTGCAGGCGCTGGGCGTGCTGACCTTCGCGATGCTTTCGGAGGTTGGCAAGGTCTATCCGATGTTGGCGCTGGCGGTGGCGGCCGAAAACTTTACCGCGGGCATGGGGTCGAGCGCGCAGATTGCTTTTATGGCGAGTTTGACGAACCGACGTTTTACCGCAACTCAGTACGCGTTGTTCTCAAGCCTGATGGGCGTGCCGCGCGTGATCATTTCGGTGCCCACAGGCTATCTTGCCACTGCCCTTGGGTGGACCTGGTACTTCCTGTTCTGCGCGTTGATGGCGATTCCCGGGTTGCTGCTCTTGTTGAAGGTGGCACCTTGGAGTGAGCGGCCTGTTCCTTTGCAATCTCCCCCATCTGCGACCTGATTCTTTAGGTTTTACCCGCACCTGCAGGCGCAATGCTGACCACGACGGCCAACTGCCGGGCGCGATCTTTGCCCATCGCGGCGCGCAGGAGTGCAGGCAGATCCAGGCGGGCGCGTGCCCATACCGTAGCCTCGGCGCCTGCGTCTGTGGTGCGGATCAGGGCGCGTTGAATCACTGAGTTCTTGGCTTTGGCGCCTTGGGCCAACAACTCCGTTTTCCCATCTTTGCGCGACAAGGTGAGCGGCAGCGGTTGACTTGTGCCTGGCTGTTGGATGGCGCGGGCCAGTTGCTCGGCAGTTAGCGCCGGCGCCTGTAACGTCAGTTCGAACAGCTCTGTCGCCGCCGGTGGAGTCGCACTTAGCGTAACGACGCTCGCGCCAGTGAGCTGTGTGTTGAGCGCCTCTACATTTATCACGACGCTCGGGCGGCCCGCGCGGAAACGCAGTGTCACCAGGCGGGTGCCGGCAGTATCCCAGGCAAATGGCAACTCGGCGGGATCGGGGCCCAGGTAGAAGGGAGTAAGCTTGGGCGTCGTAAGTAAGAGTGCCCGCGCCAGGGCGCGCGGCCAAAACGATTGCGGTACGTGGCGAAACTCGGGCGCGACCTTGAAGGTGACAAAGTAGCGTGACGGGTTTTCGCGGCCCTGCAGGGCTTGCTTGAGAGACGCGAGGGCGGCTGGCTGCGTTTCTGGGGTCAGGTGGACGCGACGTTCCTCTTTGCTCGTACAGATGTTGCATGCGGCGCAGGCCGGGGCAGGTGGCTCCTCTTCACAGGGTGCTACTTCTTGGTTGTCCAACGCCTTGCGGTACGCCTGCCAAAGCACTTTGCGCGCGGGGCCTGCTGCGATGTCGTCCCACGGGAACGGCTCTGTCTCGGCGCGCGGATACAAGAAGTCTTCGAGCGTGAGCCCGTCGCGTGACAACTCAGCCCGTAGGCGTACCAGCAGTTCCTTGCTGATGGCCTGGTCGAACATCGCTTGGCCACTGGCGCAGGCGCGCGCGAGCGCTGGCGTCAGGCGTCGGTCTCCCAGCGCCAACACTTGCCCTACCCACAGGTCATGCGCCTGGGCGGCCATGCGCCATTCCATGCCGTGGCTTTGGGCGAGGCGTTGCAGCCGCTCGGCCACGGCGGTGATCCGGCCAAGGTCTGCTCCGAAACCGCGAAAAGCCAACGGCGTGTGTGGTTGGGCCGATAATGGCGTAAAACTCAGCAGCACCTTGGTGCCCTTGCCATGGGCACGAACCTGCCGCTCTATGGATGTGGCGAGGGCGGCGAACTCGGTTAGATCGGCCTCTTCTTCGAGGCCCGTGAGAATGAAAAATAGCTTCAATTCGCCGGGCGGTTCGGCCAACAACACCGTCAATCCCTGTCGCAACAACGTATCCGTTAAGCTTTTGCCTAACAGGTGGCGCAGCCGCGACGAAATCCCTTCGATGCCGCAGGTTACCACGCGTTTTCCTAAAAGCTTCTCTGCCTGCCAAAGCGACGGTCTGCGTGCGATGGCATCTAAACGCTGGCTCTTGATGCTCACCCGGTCATAGGTGCCAGCTGCGGCGGTAAGGATCGGTATCAGGGCCGCATGGGTATTGGTGTTGAATGCGTAGAGGTCCACCGTGTCGGCGCCTTGCGCTGCTTTCAACGCCAGCAGCGTCTGTTCCAGCTCAGCCCGTGGTCGCTCGCGGTAAGGCTTTTGATCCCAGCCCTCTTGGCAGAAGGTGCAGGCGTACGGACAACCGAAGCTGATGCGTAGTCGGGCTGTGCCAATAGCGTCGGCATCGTAAGGCAGGGGAATGGCCGCAGGCTCCTGGACCAAGGCGTTGCTCGGCATATAGGCGCGGCGAACAGGAAAAGGGGCATCGGCGCAGGTCGCTCGAACTTCGGTCAGGCGTTTGCTGTTGGGGTCGAACGTCTGAGTGTAGGCCGCAGGATCGTAGAACCCGGGGACGGAGATGCGCGCGCGTCTGAGCATCTCGTGCTTGGGCGCTGCGTTGCGCAGCCCTTCCAAGAGTAATGGCACTAGCGCAGGTAAAATAACTTCGGCCTCGCCGACGAGCACTGCATCCACTAGCCCGCCGCGGCCTGGAGCGACATCCCCATGCAAAACTGAGGTGTGGGCAGAGGTCGCACCGCCAAGGACAACGAGTGGCAGGGTGGGGTCGGCAAGACGCGTCTCGCGGTCGAGCGGCAGATTCGAGGCCGCCAAGAGGTGAGGTAGGTTGGCGAACTCGTGAGCCACCGAGGCCGAGATCGCGAGCAAGTCGAACTCGCGTGCGGCCCGCAAGCTCGACGTGCCAAACCATAGGGGCAACCCAGCATCCCTAAGCAGGGCCCGGTCACTGGGCGGCGGCAGGTAGGCAAAGTCGCAATAGACCTCCGGATAGGCTGAAAGCAGCGCGCCCAACACGCCATGGCTTACGCTCAGCGCCACGTCTCGGTAGCTCGACAGGCGCGCCACCAGCACCCGCAACGGT
>JAKLEG010000329.1 GCA_022703175.1 Myxococcota bacterium
GGTATTCACGTGGCCAAGCAGTTCGTTGGCATCAAACCCCAAGCATTATCGGGTACTTGGTTTGACGGCACGGCCGCGGCCATCAACCGCGCCCGCGCGGAGATAGTTGCCGGTCCTTGAAGTTCCTTGAAGTTACAGGACGGGCACGCTACCTAAGAAACACACAAAACGTGCTTCCGGAGGCCCTGATGAAATTACAGATGGCTGGGTTGGTATTGGGTTTCGCGCTGTTTGGTAGCGGATGCGGTGATGAGGACAAAAAGACAACGGACCTTACGCCCATGGTTTCCGCCTGCGCGCCTGCAACGCAAATCACCGGAGGCAGCTTCAGCACCGAGGAATTGGATGCCGGCCCCGACTTCATGTCGCGCACCGCGGTAGCTTTGGCTGCCGACGGCAGTATTCATGTGGTCTATAACGTGGCGACCACTGGCAATGACGGAGTCACCGGCAACTGGAACACCCCTGGCATTTGGTATACCACCAACAAAAGCGGCAGCTGGACCAAGACGCTGCTCGTGCCTGCCGAAGGAGTGTCTCGCGAATTTCCGACCATCGCCATTGCGCCGGATGCCACGGTGGCCGTGATCTACTCAAGCAACGTGGCAGAAACAAACCAAAGCGACCTCTACTTGCTTACGGATCGCGGCTCAGGTTTCTCGGCCCCAACCAATATCACTCACTCAAGTCCCATCGATACACAGCCACTCATGGCCTACGACGCCCAGGGCTTGTTGCACGTCATCTACCAAGAGATTCATGACAGTTCCACGTACAAGATTGGTTACTTGCAGATCAGCGCCGCGGGCGCTGTCGCCCACGCGGTGGCACAGGACACCACAATAGACTACGGCATGGCGATAGCTCCCGACGGCACCGTGCACTTGGCTTACATGCGCGGCGACTCGACGAGCGGCAACAGCGTCTTGTGGCACCGCTACCGCGACCCGGCGACAGGACTGTGGTCTGCGTCCGAGCGGATTACCGCTGTCTCAACCAGTTCATGGATGCCAACCTTGGCGGCAGGATGCGATGGCAGCGTACACTTGGCCTACGTCGCGGGAGATGCCGACACCGACCGTCTCACCTACATGAAACGCACGGCGGGCGTGTGGAGTGCACCGCAAGAGCTGACGAGCGGCACCACCGACCGAACCAGCTTCGTGGGCATCCAAACCAACGACGCCGGCACCGTGCAAATCGCCTTCTATCGAAATGGCGAAGTCTGGGCCGACGTGCTGGCGATTCGCGGCAAAGATGGAGTGTTCGACGCTGAGGTTGCCCTCACTACCGATCCCGACATTGAAGAAAGTACGCCCGCGGTGGCGCTAGCCCCCGACGGCACCGCCGTAGTGGCCTACCCGGCCCTTGGTCCCGAGCTCCCAGCCAGTGCGGTGAAGGTCGCCACCTGGAAGTAACCATGCCAACCACCGCGTGGGCGCACTTAGGTTTCGTAGGGTGTCTAAGTGCGCTCACGGGCTGTGGCACCACCACAAGCAGCGCGCCTAATCCAGTGGACGATTCGGCGTGGGCGGGCGACCCGCACGTGGACACCGAGGCCCGCACAGACGCTGGCGACGTTCGGACCGAGACCGGGTGCGCCGATGCCGACGCCGACCTCGGCGATGAGGACTCGCCCTGGCAGCCTCCGGAGCGGCCTGTTTGCAGCGGCTCCTACGCTGCGCCGCAAGCGCACGCTATCAATGGCCCGAGCGAGTTGATCGAAGCCTCAGGCGTAACGGCATCGTGGCTTAACCCAACGGTGGTGTGGCTGCACGGCGACTCTGGGACGGCCGCAAAGCTCTACGCAGTCCGCGAAGATGGTACCTTCTTGGGGACGCTCTCCCTCTCCGGCACCACGCTCGTAGACCCCGAAGATATCGCCACGGCGCCCTGCCCCGCAGCCCCCCTCTGGCCCTGTTTGTGGCTTGCCGATACCGGCGACAACAACCACACGCGTAACGACGTAGCGCTGTACGCCATTGCCGAACCCGAGGTCGCTGCCGACCCCCCATTTGTCTCGTTAAGCACAGACGCTATCTGGAGATTTCCGCTAAGCTTTAGTGCCGGGGCGGTGGACGTGGAAGCCTTGGCGATGAGCCCAGAGGGCCTCACGGCGTACCTGTTTGAGAAGGTGGATGCCGCCAGTGCCCGGGTTTTTGTCGCCCAAGGGCCCTTCTCCGAAACCGGCGCAACCGAGGCCACAACACTTGCGACCCTGATCACGCCAGGGGTGCCTATAACCCAAGGCCGCATGATCACGGCCGCCGACCTGCATCCTAGCGGCACCCGGTTGCTGTTACGCGTCTACACAGGCATTTTCGAGTATTTGCTAGACGGGCGCCCCATGGCCGAGCTCGCACTCATCACCCCGCGTGTGGTCGCGTGGGGCCCGACGAGCGAGGGTCAAGGCGAAGCCGTCGCTTACGCGGGCTCCGGCATCGACGTACTGAGTATCTCGGAAGACCCGGACGGCGTGGCCATGCAACCGCTGCACCGCTACGCCTGTACACCCTAACATCGGCACAACAAGGCCGCGTTAGCCTGCGGTTGGCTCAGCGCTGGCCACCATCACGCGGTTGCGGCCGGCATGCTTGGCGGCGTAGAGCGCTTTGTCGGCCATACGCAACAGCGTCGCGGCCTCGGCCAGCGGCGGCAGAAGCGTGGCCACCCCCACCGACACCGTGACCATGCCTTGGCGCTGATCATCGAACGCCAACTCCGACACCGCTCGGCGCAGCTTCTCGGCCACTTGCGCAGCGTCCTCCAAGGTTTGCCCGCCGGTGAGCAGCACGGCGAACTCCTCGCCGCCGTAACGCGCCACCACGTCTTCGGCCCGCACCCGCTCGCGCAGACACTGGGCAATCGCCTTGAGCACGTGGTCGCCATGCTCGTGTCCGTAGGTGTCGTTGATGAGCTTGAAGTGATCCACGTCCACCATCATCAACGACACCGGACGCCCCACGGCCTCCGCGCGCGCAAGCTCCTCGCGCACCCGAGTTTCATAGTGGCCGCGGTTCATCACGCCGGTTAAGCCATCCACCGCCGCCAACGCCCGCAGCCGTTCGTGCAAGCGCGCCTTCTCAATGGCAATGGCCGCGAGGTTGCTCACCGTGATCAAGCTGCGCATCACCTCGGCGTCCACGTGCCTACGGGTGTAGAAGTTGTCGGCCACAATGACGCCCAAAACTTTGTCATCCAAGGCCAACGGCACCGCCGCGACATGCGTCATGACCTTCAGTTTGTCGCTATCGGGCGAGGTGAAGGTGACCTTCATGGTGTTGGACAGCCACGACCGTCGCGTAGCCGCCGTGTGCGCCACCAACACTTCGAGCGGCACGCTGGTTTCGGTACCCACGAGCGCCGGCAGCGATTTGGGTTTAACGCGCAAGCCACCCATCATGCGCGACAGCGATTGTGCCGCGGCGTCTTTTTGCGCTTGGTCGTAAGCGTGCAACAGGCTTTCGAGGTCTAGGCCGCGGCTTTCGATCTCCTGCCAAATGCGTTGGGCCTCGGCACCACTGGCTGGACCAACAGCGTTGACCGCGAGCAGCTCGCGGCCGCTGTCGTCTGAGAGGAACAGCACCGCACGATTGAACTTGAGCCCTTCGCCGTGCGTGATGCCCGATAGGATGATGTAGAGCACCTTGTCGACTTCGAGGGCCCCCAGCATCGCACGGGTTACAGCCAGCTGGAATTCCAGCTCCGCCACGCGCTCAACTTGTTGCACCGAACCGTCCACCACGTCCCAACCCTGAAAAAGTGGCGGAGCTTAACCACGCGCGCGCGCATTCGGCAACTACCACGCGATCGATAGCGACCTTGCCCCCCCTCACCGACACGACGCGTAACCTGGTCAGCGAGTACGACACGACCTACGCCAGGGCGGACGGCGGGTGAGGTCCCCGACGCAAAGCGGCGGGGACCGAAGTCCCTCGCGTAGCGAGGGACCAAGCCGAATAGGCGCGCCCAGAGGAGGCCCGCCGCTCGGCTGCTGCCGAGCGGGGCGCCCAAAAGTCTATGCAGAATCAGGAGTTAACGCGGCGTGAGGCTTTACTTGCGACGCAGCTCGATAAGCAGCGTTTTACCTTTGGCGCGGGCTTTGACCGGCTCGGCGACGTTGTCGGCCACGTCGATAACATAACGCACGCGGTCTTTGTGCTGACCGATGCGGATATGCTTCGCCAGCGGATGCTCGATGTCGTAGCTGGTTTTGGCAAAACCATTCTTGCGCCCAAAGATGTCCACCACCAGGCGCCGCGGCTTTTCCAACCAGAACGACACGTGGCCGCCTACCGGCCCGTCGGCCAACAGCGCCAATTCCACTCCGTGCGTCGTCCCGACCGGCTTGAGCACATCCCCTTTGTTTTTGGGTGGCGTGGTCGACTTTTTCGGTAGCTGGGTGGAGGTGGCTGGCGCAGCCGTCATCCCGGTGGCGCTCTTGTCTTTGGCAGGCGCGATTTTTTCGGCCTCGGGTTGGGGCGCAACCACCGGCACAACGGCTTGAGGTGCGTCGAGCTTGGGTTCGACCGGTGCGGGCGCGAGCGCTGGTGCCGGTACGACAGGCACCGTGGGCAACGCCGGGGCCTCCGCGGGTTCAAGGCTGGGCGCCACGGGCTCGTTCAACGCAGGTGCGGCTGACGGCGCGTACGCGGCAACCGGCTGGGTCGCACCACGACTTGGCACCACCGACAGCGCCACCGCAAGGCCAATTCCCGCAGCCATGCCGGCTGCGGCGGTAACCCAGGGAGAGGCACCCAAACGCGGACTTTTTACTTCGGGTTCGGGCATCATCGGCAATACCCAATCGCCCGATCGACCCGACGATCGCTCGGCCACCACTGCACTGACCTTGGCCTGCTCGTCGTCGTTGAGCGACACAAAGCGTAAACCGTAGGTCACATCCCCATCCCCAGCCGGGGTGGACCAAATGACCTCGGTCAACAGATTCAGCTCGTCATCGGCGAGCCCGAGTCGAAAGCGCGTCCAGACCCGCCCGCCTACTTTGGCGACCAAGGGCGCGCATACCGCCACGCCGCGCACGGAGAGGTTGAGCGTGACGCCGTCGATCACCGCGTCGGTACCTTCGGTCCGGACCTTGACGGGTGCCGTGAAGCGCACCCGCTCGGGTGGCACCTGCTCGTCGAGTCGGCTGGTTTCAAGCGGTTCAATCGAGCCATCTTCCAACTCGAACTCGTCGCCCAAGCTGATATCTTTTTGAGCAAAAGCGTGGTCCAACTCAATCGGTTCATCACTTGCTTGACGTCGCGCATCCGCCATCATCGCAAAACCTCCGCAGGCCTTTCGACACGGCACCTGCATCGGTCACGCTACGTCGGTTGGCTAGATCCTCCAAATTTCCGGCCACCTGCAGTTCCCTTAGCAGGTGGCACCTGCTATGGACCGCAAAACTGTCAGGGGGCTCAGGCAGAGTGCCTGCGCGTATTTAGGGATTCTTCGTCACGTGTAAGGAGGCCCACCATGGCCGGCGGTAGCGTCAATAAAGTCATCCTCATCGGCCGTTTGGGCGCCGACCCCGAGGTGCGTTACACCCCAAGCGGCATGGCGGTCGCGAACTTCCGCATCGCCACCAGCGAAAACTGGAACGACAAGCAAGGCCAAAAGCAAGAACGCACCGAGTGGCACCGCATCGTGGTGTGGGGCAAGCTGGCGGAGTTGTGCGGCCAGTACCTGGGCAAAGGCCGACAAATCTACGTGGAAGGTCGCCTGCAAACCCGCCAATGGGATGACCGCGACGGCAACAAGCGCTTCACCACCGAGATCCAGGCCAACCAAGTGACCTTCTTGGGCGGTCGCGGCGAAGGTGGTGAGCCTGTGCGTTCAGGCCGCGAAGGTGGCGGTGGCGCCCCGACTGGCAGCGGCGCTCCCGACAAGGGTGGCTCCAACGACGAGCCCGGGTTCGACTACGGCCCCCCGCCTATGTCAGATGACGACGTGCCATTTTGAGCGTCGCACACGCCTGACGGCCCTCAGCCCCCGAAAAAACCCGAGCTATCCAGAATCACCAATTATCACGGCATGTTAAAAACATTGCACCGTTTTGGTTAGGTGTTGGCTCCAAGCCACGCGAAGGAGCGCTCCATGTGTCATCGCGTGAAATGTCGACGTTGTGGGAAAACCACCTGGGCCGGCTGCGGGGCCCACGTGCAGCAAGTCATGGCCTCGGTGCCGCAAGAAAAGCGCTGCAACTGCACCGCAAGTGAAAAAGCCGCGATCCCCGCCACCACCAACCCAATTTTGCGGTGGCTGCGCGGTGAGTAGTCCCTCGGCGCCAAGGCAACGCGAGGCCTGAGGGTTCGCCCCGGCCGCACACTCGCCAAGTGTCCCAGATCGGTGATCCTATCGATCTGGTTGTTGGGCCACACCCCAAGTCGCGTTATAGTGCCGCCACCCGTGACAGCCCCCAAAGACAAGCTCCCTGCTGTTGGTAACCTGCGCACTCGCTTCCGCACGCTGTGCGAGAGCACGCGTGCTCTCATCGAGCATGACCCGCGCGTGGAAATGAGCCGCATGCGACGCCTGGCAGCCCGCTATGTGCGCGTGGTCTGGCTGACGGCACGCTGGCAGGTTTACGACCAAATCAAACTGCATGCACAGGCGCTCACCTACGACACCGTGCTCGCGATTGTACCGCTTCTGGCCGTGGTGTTCGCCATCTTCCGCGCCTTTGGCGCCGCGGGCGACATGGACGCCAATATTCGCGAGCGCATCGTTGAGAACGTCTCCGGTTCGCCCGAGCTTCAGGCCGCCATTTCGCAGTATCTGGAGCAATTTGTCG
>JAKLEG010000033.1 GCA_022703175.1 Myxococcota bacterium
TTGGTGCAAGCCAAACGTCGAAGCGGGGCCCGCCTCCTCGTGTTGCCTGAGAGTTTTACCACGGGCTTTACGCCGAAAGGCTCACGCCACGATTTGTGGCACGCGGTGGACACAATTCCGGGGCGTCTGAGCGACCTCGGCATTCAATGGGCTCGTGAGCTCGATGCCTACTTGGTGTTCCCGACCTACGAACGCGGTCCTACGCCGGATGTGGTTTACAACAGTGCCGCGTTGTTGGGGCCGGGCGGCTTGCTCGGCGTTTATCGCAAGACGCATCCGTTCGCTACCGAGCGGCTGTCCGCTGGTGGTTGGACAACCCCTGGACGCGAGAGCTTTTGTGCCACTACCGACATCGGCAACATCGGCATTGTCATCTGCTACGATGGCGACTTCCCGGAGCTGGCGCGTGCCACAGCGCTCAAGGGCGCCGAGATCATCTGTCGGCCCTCGGCTTTCATGCGCACCTTCGACCACTGGGAGCTCACCAACCGCGCCCGTGCCTACGATAATCATGTCTATTGGGTAGCCACCAATGTGGTCGGCCCAGATGCCAGCGGCGCCTATTGCTTCGGCGGTTCGATGATCGTGCATCCAAACGGCGTCAAATTGGCCCAGGCCCGTGCCAGCGAGGAGTTCTGTTGGGCGGAGCTCGATCCAGAGCCCCTGCGCACGGTTACACCTAACAGTTCGGCCGAGCAGTGGTTCGACCACCTCGAAGACCGCAATCTTTATGCCTACGACGGAATCTTAACTGCCGGTCGTTCGCCCTTTGAGCCGACGCGCCGCATTCCTTACACGAGGTAGAACGATGCCTGGACCGCTAGACGGTGTTGTTGTTGTTGATCTGACGCGCGTGTTGGCCGGACCGTTCTGTACGATGATGATGGCCGACATGGGGGCCGAGGTCATCAAGATCGAGCGCCCGGATGGAGGTGATGACTCGCGAACATTTGGGCCGTTTTTGAAAGACGAATCGGCCTACTTCATGAGCATCAACCGCGGCAAAAAAAGCGTCACGCTTGATCTGAAACACCCCAAGGGGAAGGCGCTCTTGGTGTCGATGGTCAAAAAGGCCGACGTGCTGGTTGAGAATTTCAAACCGGGTGTCATGAAGCGCCTCGGACTCGACTACGAGGCCCTGCGCCTGCACAATCCGCGGCTCATCTATGCGGCGAGTACGGGGTTTGGCCAAACCGGTCCCTACAGTGCTCGGCCCGCCTACGATCTCGTCATTCAAGGAATGGGCGGCGTGATGAGCATTACGGGCCCAGACGCCCATACCCCCACCAAGGTTGGCAGCTCGGTGGCCGACATTTTTGCCGGGGTGTTCACCTGTATCGGTATCCTCGGGGCCTTGAACAGTCGCCACCACACCGGCCATGGTCAAATGGTGGACGTCGGTATGTTGGACTGCATGGTGGCCATTTTAGAGAATGCCGTGGCCCGTTTTGCCACCACCGGAAAGAGTCCTGGACCGATCGGCAATCGCCATCCATCGATCGCGCCGTTCTGCACGGTGGTCACCCAAGATGGCATGATCACGCTGGCCTGCGGCAACGACGAGTTGTGGCGGCGCTTCTGCAAACTCACGGGGCTTGCCGCCCTCATTGAGGATCCGCGGTTTGTCACCAACGCTCAGCGCGTGGCGCACTGGGAGGCCTTGGAGCCGCTCATCAACGAGGCGATGCGCGCCCACACATCCGCTCATTGGCTTGCCACACTGCAACAAGCCGATGTGCCGTGTGGACCGATTAATGACATCGCAGCGTTGATGCTCGACCCGCACGTGCTTGCACGGCAAATGCTGGTGGAGCTCCACCATCCCACGGCCGGGGCCCTGATGGTACCGGGCACGCCACTGAAGTTCTCTGCCACGCCTGCAAGCGTTCATCAACGCGCACCGCTGTTGGGCGAGCACACCCAAGAGGTCCTCAAGCGTTGGCTCGGCGTAGGTGACGTAGAGATCAAGGCCTTGGCAGCCGACAAAGCCATCTGAGCCGCCTCCGTCCCCGTTTTTTGACGCCAGGAATTTGTCAGTGAGCCCAGCTCGGGCGCATCTTCAGCCTGTGCAAGGACTCTGGTGGCATAACGTCGTTGATCTGGGGGCAAGCTTCGTATTGGTGGGGCTTGCCATCGCCGTGCTTTATACGGTGGAGCGCCTGGCCGCGCGGTTCATCGCCAAGCGTTTGGGCTGGAACGGTGTGCTGCTCACGGGTTGGTTGGGGGTGCCGCTGCACGAGTTGAGTCACTGGATCGTCGCCCGGATGTTTGGCCATCGTATCGTGGGTTGGAAGCTGTTCGAGCCCGACCCCGCCACCGGTACGCTGGGCTATGTGCGCCATGCCTACGAGAGGCGCAACCTTTGGCAGCTCTCAGGCAATTTCTTTGTGGGCATCGCACCCCTAGGCGCCGGTGGCCTGGCGTTGGCTTGGTTGCTTATGAGCATGTTGCACCCAGCCCCGGAGTTTTGGCGCTTGCATTCCGCAGGTCTAGGCACAGGCCTTGATCTCAGTGGTCATGGTTGGGCCGATTGGGCGATCGCGCTGGCATCGAACCTTTGGCATGCGACGCAGCGTTTGGCGGTAGGCTTGTGGCATGAGCGCACCGTGTGGTTGCCGCTCCAGGCCTACGTGGGCGTCGCTATTGCCTCGCACGCCGCGCCTAGTCCGCGCGATCTGCGCGAGAGCTTGCCGGGCCTGCCAGTGGTTCTGGGCGTCGGGGTGTTGCTCACCGGGCTGTTGGCGCTATTCGGCTATCCCTGCCAAAGCGTCGGTGTCTTGGCTCCGCTGCTCGTGTTGCTGGTTGCTGTGGTCGTATTGTTTCAGGGGCTTTACGTGGGCACCGTTGCACTGTGCGGCATGCTGCGGAAGCGTCGCTAGCCCGATCGGAATCTGCCGGGGCTATTTCTTGGCCGCCAGATTTTTCTGGGCCCGGCTCTCCAACTTGGCGATGAGCTCGTTTAACGACTTCTTTTTTAGATAGGTCTGAAACTGCGCGCGGTAATCCTCAAGCAGACTTAGGCCGTCGATGGCCACGTCGCGCACCTGCCAACCATCGCGCAGCGCCTGTAGCTCAACCACCACGTCGATATCTACGTCGTCGCGCTGCACCGCCAAGCTCACGGCCATCTGTTCGCCCACACGCGCGGCGCTCTTCACTTGGACCTTCTGTTTGTCGAAGATGCTGGCGGGGCGACCCATGTAGTGGCTCTCCAGCAGCCGCTGCAACGCCCGTTGAAAGCGCAGTTGTTCATCACGCGTCAGCGTGCCCCACGTTGGCCCCAAGGCGCGCTCGGAAAAGCCAGAGAAATCAGTGAGTTCCTGCATGCGACGGCGCACCTGTTCGAGCCGGTCCGGCGCATCGCTCATAAGCAGGTCGGCCAGCTGATCGATCTTGGCGCGCACGAAGCCAGCCGCCTCCGGGGGGGCCGCCATTGCGGAGGTGACGTTGAGCACCAGACACATTGAGCACCACAGCAACCAACGCATGAATCAACTCCTACTTACGGAGCACGAGCTGGAGCTCCGGCTGCAGCTCGCGGCCGGTGACTTGGGATAGACGGGCCGAGGCGACGTTGTATTCGTAGCTAAGTGCCAACAACGCGAAACGTGCTTTCACAAAGGCGCTTAACCCTTCGATAAGATCCTTGGCCGAGACGGTGCCGAGCTCAAAGCCCTCCATGGCCGTTGCACTCCAGGCGCGCGTGGCCTTGTAGGCCTCCTTGGTCGCTGCCAATTTGTCATGAGCCGCAAGCCATTCGGCATGGGCCGCCAACACATCATGTTGTACGCGTTCAACAAGTGCCCGTTGGGTCTCGCTGAGCGCATTCAGCTCGGCGTCGGCGGCGTCAAGCTCCGCCCCCAACACGCCTGTCTCCCACTCATAACGTAATCCTAGCGCCACACCGGCGTCGAGGAAGTTGAAGTTGTCGACGGCAAATGGGCTGTGTTGCGTGTCACGATTTGGGGCGACGCCATAACGGGCCCGACCGGCGAGGAACAAGTCGGGGTAGTGTTGAGCACGTTTCGCGGCGCGCTTGAATTCCAACGCGCGCAGGCCGCGTTTTACGGCCTCCACTTCGGGGAGGCTGGTTAACGCCGTTTGCACCAGGGCGTCGGGGGCTTCGACGCTAAGCGATACGGTGCGGGATTCCTGGGGTGCAAGTCGCCACGGTGTTTGGGACGTCATTCCCATCAGGCGCGTTAGGCCGTCGCGCACCACCTGCTGTCGGGTGACGATCTCGATGCGCTGAACCTTGAGTTCGGCCTCGTAGGCGGTGAGCTTGGCACGATCGATCGGTTTCACGTCACCTTCGTCGCTCTTCAGGTGCTCTTCCAGGTAGCCGCGGGCGTCGGTCAGGTTGCCAGCGATTTCGTCGACAACCTTCAACAGCTCCTCGGTGAGCTGCAGCGCAAAGTAGAGCTGCTTTACCTGTGTGATGATCTCCCAGCGTTGGCCGGCGAGCTGGGCTTCGCGCACGGCCACCCATTCGCCGAGCGCCTGGTTGGCGTTGTTGATCTTCCCAAAGGTCCACAACGGCTGCACCAGGTTCAGCTCGGCGCGGAAGAACGGCCCGAGACTGGCGAGCATATCGCCGTAGTCATTTACCGGCGTGGTGGTGTGCAGGGCATCGCCGTGGGCGGCGGGTGTGGGGCCTGTCAGCAACAACGCGCTTACGGTTGGGTACAGCTTGCCGGCCATCGCCGCACGTTCGGCTTCGGCTTGGGCAACTCGCTGCATAGCGGTACCCAGCAGCGGGTTGTGGTCGAGCGCGCGGGTGAGGCACTCAGAGAGCGATAGGTTGTAGGCCGGCGTGTGTTCGTCGGCTTGCGGCTTGGTGGCTCCAAGTAGTACCAGGACTGCGGTCACGAGCGGCAGCGTCGAACTCATGGCGTTTCCTTACGGCGAGGTCACCGTGGCCCCAAGCGAAGCGTAGAATCGCCGCAGATACGGCGTCAGCGTAAAGACCACAAGGCTCAGGCCGATCCCCGCAAAACAGTCCACCAGCCAGTGATGACGTAGGTAGACGGTGGCGCACCAGAGGCTCACCACAAGCGGCAAGAAGCACCAAAACAGCCAGGTGCCACCCACCACCTTGCGAAAGCGCCAGGCAAACAACAAGGCTGTGCACGACAGTGCGCAGTGCAGCGATGGGAACGAGGCATGCACGGGGTTTGGGTTCATCGTGTCGAACGCGCCTTGTGTGGCCTCAAAAAAACCAAAGCGGCCGGTGAGTTGCGCTGGCGTGAACAGCTCGCGGATGGCGAAGCGAGGCGGGCCGGCCGGGAAGATGAGGTACAACAGAAAGCCGCTGTATTGTACGAGCAACACCCCCAGCACCATTTCACGGAAGTCTTCCCGGTCTTGGCGGGCGTACAGCGTGGTGGCCAACACCAACGGCAGAATGAAGTAGAGAGTGTAGGCGAAGGCGAAATAGTCGGTCAGCCAGGGGTTGGCAAAACGTCCGGCCCACACGGTGGGCTCCACGCCAAACCAGGCGACATCGAGCGCATGCAGCGTGGCATCAATGTTGTCTTTGCGGATGAGGCCGGTGAGACCTCGCAGGTTTTCATACACCAATACCAGAACAATGAGCGGCGACCAGTCGCGGATGGAGCGCAACGCCTGTTTGCCTACCGCGCGGCGCTCGTCGCTGTTGCCTGCCAAAAATCGGCGTCCCCGTCCCGCCACGTTCACCGCCACGATGACGAGCAGGATGACGGTTGGCAGCAATACCGAACCTTCGACCAGGTGGAGTCGACCGCCATAGCTGACTGTCAGGATCAATAGGATGGCGGCGAACAGCCCCACGGCCAGGAAGTCCAAGCCCACATGAGTGATGAGCCATTTCCACGCTGGCACGCCTTGGATCGTCGGCATTGCCCCACCTCGTTTGCAAGCCTCAAAAGGTGGCCACCATGTCCAAGAACTCCGATAGGGTCAATCGTCGGTTGGCAGGTTGGGCGGCTTGGTGGCATGAACGTCAGCCATGCTGCGCACGGTTGTTTGCTGGACACTGATTGCAACTTGCTTGTTGGCAACGCCAGGCGCGCTGAACGCGGCGGAGCCGATCGTGATTCCGGCCGATGCGGCCTGGCGGGTGCTGTCCAGATTCTCCGGAAAGGCCAGTTACTACACGGTCGAACGCGATACTGAGGGGGCGTTCTTGCGGGCTCATTACCTGCCACCCTCGAAGACCGTGATTCTGTACCGGAAGCTTCAGTCTGAGGGGCGTTATCACACGCTGCGTTGGCGCTGGCGCGTGCATGCCTTTCCGCAGGGGGCGGACGAGCGCGTGGAAGGGCGGATGGACAGCGCCGCGGCGGTCTACGCCTACTTCGAAACCACGCTGCGTAAGTACATCATCAAATACGTCTGGAGCGTCAAGTATGCTCCCGGTTTGGACTTTCGCACCGCTGACTCCTCTATGTTGACCAAGATGCAACTCGTGGTGCGTGAAGGGCCACCGCCTCAGACGCAGGCATGGCGCAGCGAAGAGGTCGATTTGGCCGCCGATTTTAAGCGTTTCTTCGGCGCGGACGTCGATGCGCCGTTGGTTGGCTTAGGCCTCTTGAGCGACGGCGACGGGACCCGCAGCGAAGTCCAGGCCGACTATGCCGGGTTCGAGCTCGAACGCTAAGGCGGTGGTGCTGCTGTCTTAGCCGCCTCGGCGTGGTCGGAATCCCGGCGGCTCAGATCGCGAAACCCCAAGCCGGCGAGCGGTAACGCCAAGAGGCCCGCGGCCACGGTGGGTAGCACTTGCACGAAGTGATACAGCAATGCGGCTGTTAATGCTGGGGTTTTCGGTATACCCAAGAAGCCCAACGCCAGCACTGCGGCAAACTCAAAGGGGCCGACGCTGCTGGGTGCACCCGGAATCAACGCGGCCACGTTGATGGCCATCAGCACGAACAGTGACTCCACAAACGTCACCTGTAAGTCGGTGGCCTGCAGGCAGACCCAGAGCATCGCCGCTTGCAGCAACCAGGCCGACAGTGCCACGCCGACCACCAGCAGCAGGCGGGGTCCATGGGTAAGGGCTCGCAGCCCATCGCTGAGCTTGGCCGCCATCGCGAGGGCACGTGTCTGCCAGGCCTTTGGCAATCGACCGATGAGCTGCGTGTTGTCGCTGCGCGCGAGCAGCCCCGCCACGAGTCCAAAGCCTGCGACCACAGCACCGACTGCGACCGTGGCCGTGCGAATCCAAGGTGGCGTGGGTAACAAGAGCGGCAACGTCAGCATGATCGCCACCATGCTGGCCCCTTCGAGTAGGTGGTCCACCAACAAAGCGCCGGCCAGCATCGTGCGGCTCAGGCGCGCCCGTTGGCCGAGCACCAACACGCGCACAAGCTCACCGCTACGCGCCGGCAAGATGGCGTTGGCCATGTAGCCGATGAGGGTCGCGAGTGTGGCATCGACAAACGTCACCGGCGCCGAGGCGCCAATGATGGCGCACCACCGATAGCCCTTGAAGGCAATCACTACGAAGTTCAGCACCAGCACGGCGGCCACCAGGGGCCGATGGGCGCTGAGCAAGATGTCGGCGAGCGCACCAAAGTCTACGTTCCAAAACGCTAACCCCAAAAACAACACGGAGACAGCGATGCCAACCAAGGCCCAAGGGTGCGACAGCAGCTTACGCATGGGGGATGTCAAACAGCTCCGGGAGAGTGACAAATTGATAGCCGCGTTGTTTGCCGGCTTCGAGGATGGTGGTGAGTGCCACGACCGTCTGGCTGCGGTCGGCATCGGTAGCCCCCGCGCCATCATGCAACAATAGAATACAGCCAGGTTTGAGCACTTTGAGTGCGCGCTTCGCGATCACCTCGGCGCCCGGGCAGTCCGAATCCCAAACGCCAGCGCTCCAGGCGGTGAGCCAGTACCCTTGTTGTTTCAGGATCTTAATAAGTGTCAGGGACTTAAAACCATGAGGGGCGCGTAACAGTCGGCGGCCACGCACCGTCGCCAGCTCACCGATGGCAGTCGCGCCTGCTTCAAGTTCGGCGCGGATCTCGGCGGCGTTCAGGCGATGCAACTTGCGGTGACTGAAGCCGTGGTTCCCCAGGGCATGACCTTCGTTGCGGGCACGGGCCACAAGCTCTGGGCGGGCATTGGCCTTTTGGCCCAAGAAGAAGAAGGTCGCCTTGGCTTGATGGGTGGCCAAAAGGTCTAGCACGGCCTCGGTATGGGCGCTCGGGCCGTCATCAAAACTGAGAGCCACGCGGTTGCCGGGCATGGCCACGCGCACGAGCGTCATGCCAAACGGGTCGAACGCGGGCAGGTAGACAAAGACCAACCACAGACCGCCGAGTGCGACGCCCAGCAGAAAAGCGATGGTGGCCCAGATCGACAGCTGAGCCAGCGCGTAGGCGAGGCTGGCCGCGGTCAGCAAGAGCGCCAGCACCAGCACGGCTACCTTAACGGCTACTCGGAGCGGCATTTTAGCTTCACGTCGCGACGGGCCTTGAGCTCTTGGTAGAAATCAAGCACTTGGCGGGTGACGTGCGGCCATGAGTAGCGCAGCGCCGTTTCGCGGCCACGTCCGCCCAAGGCTTTGCGCAGCGTGCGATCGCTTGCGAGCTTCAGGATGGCATCGCTGAAGGCCGCGGTGTCGCCGGTATCGATAAACAGACCTTCCCGCTCGTGCACCATCACGTCGCGGAAACCATCGATGTCCGAGGCAATGATCGGAATGGCTGCGGCCATGCCTTCGAGCAGCGTGATGCCAAACGACGAGATCGACGCTGGCGTACACAGCACGTCGGCGGTGGCATACAGCGCCGGACGACCCGCGTTGACATAGCCCAAGAAGTGCACTGCGGAGCGCAGCGCATCCGGCACCATGGCTTCGTAGGTGGTTCGCAACGGGCCATCGCCCACGACGAGCAGGCGCAGGTCGCGACGCTTGGCACTCGCCATGGCAAACGCGCCAAGCATTCGATCCAGGCCGTTGCGCGGCTCCATTCGAGCCACCCACAACAGGTTGATCTTGTCGTCATCGAATTCTGGGAGGCGCGGCACATCGGGCGTGAACTGGGTGACGTCGATGCCGTTGGGGATGACCCGGAAGTCGAGGTCGAAGTAGGGGCGCAACGCCATGCCCGCGGTTTGCGACACCGCGATCATGCCGTCGAGGCGGTCTAGGTGACCCTGCATCGGTTTGCGAAAGATGCGCAGGAAGACGCTGTCGTTAAAATTGGTGTGTACCGTACCGACCGTGACCGTGTTGGAGCGCGTCAGCGCCAGGAATGGCAGCGTCGGCGTGAGCGGCGCGTGCACATGGATGACGTCGAACGCCTCGCGGTCAAAGACCTCCTGCAGGCGATCACCCAACTTGCGGCCAATGGTGAGGCGCGCCACGGAGCCGTTGTTGTAGATCGGCATGCTGCGACCCAAGCGCACCACAGGCAGCTCAGAAATGCCTTGGGCGTTGGTGGCCGGGGAGTCGTAGACGTTGGACGTGATGATCTTCACGTCGTGGCCCAACGCCAGGGCTTCCAGAGCATAATGATAGACATGCTCCTGGATGCCACCGAGCGTCGGATAGTAATACTCAGTGACGATGCCGATGCGCATAGACAAAAGGGGGAGGCGATCTAATTCGCCCGCAACCTCCACACCCGTGCCTGCACCATGACTGCCGCAGTCAGTAGAATCACATAGGCATTGTGCGGTTTCGTCCAAAGGCTCCAAGTTTTGAGGCGCCAACCATGAAGGCGATGGGGACGGCGGTCTCTGGTGATCTCAGTTTGCATTCATAGCTCCCCTCCACCCACGTTCACAATGGCGCTAAGTTCGCCGATGTCAACGGCGTAGCCCTAAGATAGACACCGCGCCAGGCTACCTTCGGAAGACGGTCACGACCGTCCGTTTGCGCTGCTCTCATAAGGGATTGTGCGGGCAACGTCCAGAGCGCGGCTGCGTTGCTCGCGACCGGGGAGGTGGTATCAGGGCCGAGGGTTCGCTGGGGTTGATTTTGTTGCTTAGGGCCGTGATACGGTTCACGTCGATGTTCAGAAAGATTCACGGCCCGATGGCGGTTTTGCTTCTCTACTTGGCCGCGGCTGCGGCCGAGGTCACGCACTCGGTGATCGTGTGGCGCCAACACGCTTTTCTGACGAGTGAGTGGAGCACCTGGCTGTTGTTCGCCCAGAAACATGTGCTTGGCATAGCTCCGCCTATGGTCGGCGTCGCCGTGCTCATGGGGTTCGGACGCGTTGGCCGTGGCCTTGCCATCGCTGGTTTTGGGGCGTGGGCATGGGGCGTGCTCGCCGATGCGGCCATCTTTGCGTTTGGCAATACCCACTTCGAGATGCAGCACCTGGACTTCGCAGCGCCCGAGGGGATCTCCGGGTTTTTACCAGAGCTGGGGTTGGTATTGGGCGTCGCCGGCATCAGCCTGGGCCTTGGGGGCTGGACCCTTTGGCATGCCAAGGTACGCTGGTGGCCTGTGGCGGTGGTGTCCGGGCTCCTGGCTGTGGTGGCCTGGTTGTTGCCGCTTCAGGACCAATTCCTCAACAACGCCCGGCGCCCGGCCCAGTACGACAAAGTCACCTTTGGGTTTCGCAACGAACAGCTGCGCTACGCGCTTAAGAACCCATGGCGCAATTTGTTCGACGAGTGGCGGCGGCCCAAGCCTGAGAGCGTGGTGCAGGTGCAGCGCCAGGTGGCGTTGGATGACACTCGCCGGGCACTCGGGCTCGGTGTGGGCGAGCGCCGCTACCCGAGTTTGGGGCTAAAACCGTTTAACCGGGTCGTGCTTATCACCGTCGAGTCGCTGTCGGCCGGTTTTATTGGCGCGCTGAATGCGCAGCTGGGCGCTGATCCGACGCCGTACTTCCTGTCGCGGCCGGAGCACGCGGAGCGCACCTTTGCCAACTATCTGACCAGTGCTTCGCCGACGTTGCCGGCGCTCTTGGTCAGCTACTTTTCGCATCCCAATCCAGAGGTGCCCAAGGGCTCTGGCTTTAGGGGCGGACTGCCGGCTTTGCTGCGCGAGTTGGGGTTTCATACGCTGTTTCTGCGTAGCGCCTCTAAGTACTTCGCGGATGAAAACCTGATCTTCGCTCGCGCCGGCTTCGATGAAACCATCGCCCGCGAAGACTTCTTTGCGGATCCGACGTTGCGCCCGCAAATCACCGGCTGGGGCCTGCCCGATCGCCACCTCTATACTGCGTTGCTGCAACTGCTCGAACGTCGCACTGAACCCAAGCTATTCATCTCAGTGTTGGGCGCCGATACCCACCCACCGGCCGGGCGAGGGCGCGTGGGGACGCTCAAGTATCCGGAATTCCCTCGGGTATTCGGCGAGCTCTGGGGCGACAACCCGGCCCGCTATCTCACGTCGATCTACCACGCCGATTTTGACCTGGCGGAATTTTGGCGGCTCGTGAACGAGCACCACCTGCTCACCCCCGAAACCCTCATCGTGATCACGGCCGATCATGCCTGCCCGCAAAGCGCCTTCATCAGCAGCCTACCCGGTGTGGGTGGCGTGCAGCTCGGGCCGATTCCATTGCTGTTTTTGTCGGGCCAAGCGCTGCCAGCGGTGGACGTGATGCGCGCTGGCTCCCAAGTCGACCTGGCCCCCACCTTGATGCACTTGTTAGGCCAGCCAGTGCCTGCGGCTTGGTGGGGCGAATCGATGCTGGCTCCTGAAAAGCATAACCCGGTGGTGCAATTGGAGCGCGGTACGCTGAGGCTTTGGCGCGAGCGCGACGAGCTGCGTGTGCCGTTGGAGCGCAAGGTGCCGGGCGAGCCAGCCTTGCATGCCCAGGTGCGTCGCTTGGCCACCACGCTGGAGCTAGATCCAGCCAACCCGCCGTAGAGCTTTGGGGCCTACGCGACTCAGTCCTTAAGCGCGACCTTGCGGAAACGCTGCCAAATCAGCAGGTCGTAGACGATTTTCAAGCCGCCAGCGATCATAAAAGGCACACCGGCGAGGGCGGTGCTGGCATACAGCGGCCCGGCCAATAGCGGTGACAACGATGAGCCCAAGGTGCGGGCAATACCCGTCACACCCGCCGCGGCGCTGCGTTCGTTGGGGGCCACGAGCGCCATCGTGTAAGCCTGGCGCGTTGGCACATCCATCTGTGAGATGCTGAAGCGCAACAACAGCACGGTGATGGCAAGCGGCAAATTTGGCATCAGCGGCACGAGCAGCAACAGCACATTAGAAGGCAGGTGTGTCACCACCATGGTGGCCAAAAGCCCAATGCGCGCGGCGATGTAGCTCGCTGAGAGCGCCGACAGGCCGGCCAGTAGGTTTGCACCAAAAAAAATCGCCCCAAGCCATGCCGGGTCTACCGCGAAGCGGGCGTGGAACCAGTACACCACGTAGGCTTGCACCACAAAGCCGCCTGCGAAGGCATCCAAGGTGAACAAACCGGCCAGCATGAAGACGATGCCACGCGAGGCACCCAAGCCGAGGCTCGGCGAAAACCAGGCAGGGCGCTGCGTGATTTGCTTCTCGGTAGGGGCCTCCACCGCGTGCGACAGTTGCAGGAACAACAGCGCCAACAGCAGGCCAATCACGGCGTAGCCGACAATGACCGCGCGATAGCTGTGCAGCTCCGAAAACCCTTCGGTTTGCAGCAAGTGCGCCAAACCGCCGCCCCCCAAGGCACCCAAGGCAGTGGCAAACGACCCCACCAGGTTGTACCAGGCAAACACCTTGGGCCGCTCGGCCGCCGTAAGCTTCTCCGACAAGCCCGACTGCTCAATGGCCAAAAACGGCCCCACCTCGTTACCGCTCGGGCTAATCACGCCAATCGTCGCCGCAAATAGCAGCAGCCAAAACGATTGCGTCAGGGCAAACAGCACCCCGGCCAACAGCATCAACAGCGCACCGACCACCAGCATCCGTTTGCGGCCAATGCGATCGGCATGCGTCGTGATCCACAATGACAACGCGGTGTCGCCCAACAGCGTCAACGTGAGCAACAAGCCCACTTGCTCCTGCGACAGGCCGGCAGCGTGCAGATAAAGCACCAGCACCACCGACAAAAAGCCGTAGGCAAACAGGCGTAGCGAACGGGTGGTGAACAACAACGCCACATCCCGGCGTCCAGCGGTCGATACAATCGGCTCAACGGGGTCGGTCATGCCGAGCGTTTTACGTAACTTCTTGGCGGCAGTCATCTCCTTCGGAAGGCGGTGGGTTGGGCCACAACAGCGGGATAAATTAAACTATTTTCGCTGATAACTTATTAAAAACATTCAATTTTGTGTGACTCATCAACCTATGTTGCGTTGCGGCAATCGCATCGTACGTGTTAAAAAACGTGCGCCTTTTTTCTGAATTTCGGGTGCAGAGTTGGCAAGGGGATGGCAATGACGATGGCCGTGGTTCGGGGCAAAGTCCTCAAATTCGTTGGATTTTTATCGATTTCGTTAATGTTTTTGTGGGGGTGCGGCGACAGCGTTGAGGTCACGCCAACCTTGGTGGGCAATGGCGTGGTTGGGGTGAAGGGCGCCAGGCTCTCCACAGCGGGTACCGATGCGGCCCAGGCTACTGCTAGCGAGAGCGCGGAGGGGAGTAGCACAGGCACCGGCACCGACGACACCGATGTCGCGGTGTTTGACGCCGATGTCCCTCCCGATGCTGTCAGTGGCGACACCGAGATGAGCGTGGCCGAGGCGGCCGCCGACGACCAAGCAATCCGCAACGCTCCCGAAATTTTGGGCCCGGCCTACAAGTTGGGTCCCGAGGGCACCAAGCTCGCCAAAAAGGCCAAGCTCCATATCAAGTGCAAAAAGAACACCCGGCCGCTGATTGCCACCACCAAGCTTACGTTCTCCAAGCTCAAAGAAGGTGTTTGGGAAACGCTCGAAGGTGTCACCTGGAACCCCGACACCTGTGAGGCCGAAGGTCTCACCGACGAAACCGGTACGTTTGGCTTGGTGCCCGAAAACCCAGTGCAGTCGATCGACCAGCAGGTGGGCACTGACTTCATGGTGGGCAGCGTGCGGGTGCAGTTCAGCGTGCCAGTGGAGGCAAGTATCGCGGTGTCGGCCGATGGTATCCGCATGGAGCTTAAAGCCACGGGCAACGACAAAAAGGCCAACGTCACGTTCTCGGGCTTGCGGCCGAACGGCGACGTTTACCTGTTCGATGGCGCCTACGACAAAAAGACCTATGGCAAGTCCAACCCTGACGGCGTGTTTAGTTACGAGCAGAACCTCAACAAAGAGAGCCGGCTTGTGTGGGTGCAGCCGGTGCCGGCGACGATTTACCTCACGGCGACGGGGGGTGGGTGTACGAGCGGCTTTGGTGTGTGGACGAGTGGCAACAAGACCTGCACGATGACCTCGATGCCAACGACCGGCATTCAAATCGATGGCGCCGGTGTGACTCTCAACTGTGGGGGGCTTCCTATCACTGGCAGCCGCGCCGGTGCCGGTGTGGTCATCAACGCCAACAACGCTGTCGTGACCCAGTGCATTATCAGCAACTTTGATACCGGCATCACCGTGACCGCAGGAAAGAGCGCGGTCATCGTTGGCAAAAACGCCATCAGCGGAGCCATCGACGCAATCAATGTTCAGGGGACCACCGCCGCCACAACGCCGCCGGTATTGCGTTACAACTACATGCTCCCCGGCACGCAGCGGCTGTGCGGCGCAGGCGCCTGCGTCAATTTCACCTTCGTGGCGCCCACCACCGGTATCCGGACCACCTTGCCGGTGAAGATGTACATGAACGACATCAAGGGCACGAGCAAGGGATTGGTGTATACCGGCACAGCGACGTGGAACGCAGATAACCAACTGATCGGGTCCGCAGCGCGAGGCAATTACTGGAGCAGAAACTGCACAACCAGCCTAACGGGGCCTTGGTTTACAGCGTCCGATGTAAGCACATTCAAGGTTTCGGTTACCGACACGGCTCCGTACGGCTATGCGATGCAGCGATTTGCAGTCGGTAACTTCTCTATACCCTCGGCAACTGGCGGCATGCCCACAGTTGTTCAGCGCACGCTTCTGACGTCCTACGTCGACAGCGGCGGCGTCAATCCCTCGCCCGGCTGTGCGGCCGAGGCCGATGGTGATGGGCATGTGAGAGTTACGTATGGGGGGGATGATAATTGCGACTCGTATCAGGCAAGCAGTGGATTCAACAACCACAACTGGACGACGTTCGGTTGTGAGCTGATGCCGAAACCCTGCGGCCAGTATACATGCTACGTTCCCAAGAATTGCATCGACACCGATGGCGACACCTACTACGTGGGCTGCGACAGCTATGGTGCCACGGAGATGAAGGGGCCGGATTGCAACGACACAAACGCCGCGATCAATCCCGGCACTATTTGGTATCAAGACATCGATTGGGACGGTTACTACAACGGCAACACCATTACGCAGTGTGGGCAACCAAGTGCCAGCTACCGTTTGCGTACGCAGATACTCCCGGAAGCGCCAGGCAACCCGGCGATTGATTGTGAGGACACCAACTCTGTCGTTAACCCGGGTGTGCAGTACGATCCTCCCGGCAACGGCCACGATGATAACTGCGACGATATAGAGAAGTGCTACAAGGACGTTGACCGAGACGGGTACAGAACGACAGTCACCGTGTCTACTACCTCTGCCAACGTCCTGTGCCCAACCTCGTTGCAAATGGCACTTGCTTCGGCGCCCATCGACTGTAGCGACAGCAACGCCAGCAAGAAGACCGACTGCACACCGCCCACAGTGGCCATCGTTCTGCCGATGCCCAATGACGTACGGGGCTCGAAGGAGGTCGATGTCGAAATCACCTGGTCCGATCCATTGGTGGCTGGCTACGCCAGCGGCTTAAGCGTGAGTTCTGCGTCGGTTCTCCTTGATGGCCAGAATATTACTGGGCTTTTGACTGTCGACATCAATGGCGCCCGTGGAGCGCTTGACCTGTCAGCCTATCCAGACGCCGTGCACGGCCTTTCGGTCTCTATTCGAGACATGCAGACCAACACCGGCGTTGGGTATGCGCAGTTCACCGTCGATACCACCCCACCTGCGATTACCTGGATCGCTCCTTTGGGGCCGAGCGGCGCGGCCAATGTACCGCTCGAATTCGACATTGCCGATGCGACCTCGGGTCTGGATTTCGGCTCCTATGACGTATCTGTCAACGGCATGCTCATCGCGGCGTCGGCGCCATGCCAGCCGGCTAACCCGAACGGCACGCTCGAATCTAGTTGCTTTGGGTCCTATCCGCTCGACGAAGGCGAGCAGCTTGTTTCGGTGTCGATCACAGATCTTGCTGGCAACGTCGGCCAAGAGACGCGCATCGTGGTTGTCGATCGCACCCCTCCTTCAATCCAGTTGTCCCCCGACGTGGATGGCGTCGCCACGGGCGCCACGGCGATGGCGTTGGTAGGCCGGATTGTCGACCGCTTGCCATCGATATTGACCATCAATGGGCAGAGCGCTGGGGTTGATTCGGGTGGTGCATTCTCAAGCCAGGTGGCGCTCGTAAACGGTGCCAATGCTTTCACGCTGCGCGCGACCGATACCTTGAACAACACAACGACACGGACGATCTCCATCGTCCGCAGCACGGCTTCCCCAACGGTTTCAAGCTTTAAGATCGACGGGCAAGAGATCGGCTGCGACAGCCAAAGCCCCGTCGTAATCAACGACACAATGAGCCCAAAACTTGTGGCGGACTACCAGCAAGCCGAAACCGGCATCAACACCGCGGGCATCAGGCTCGAAATCGACGGGCGAGCACACGGTTGCGCCGCGTACACACCCAACCAGAAGACGCTATCCACGCATGTCGAGTGCGACTTGCCGCTATCAAGGGGCGACAATGTCGTGATGCTGGTGCTTCCGGACGCAACCGGCTTCAACAAAACGCTGTGCGGCGCTGTTGTGAACGTCGATGCCGAGCGCTTTGTGGCCGAGGCTTCAGGGCCGTTCGTGGGTGCCATGGTGGATGTACCGCGCGCAGCCTTGCCTGAGGGCAGCGCCATCTCATTCCAAACACCACACCCGGCCAAAATGCCCGCCAGCGTGCCTGCCGACATTTCCCTTGCGGGAACGGCCATCGACGTGCAGGGCGCGTTGCAGCTCGCAGCTTTTGCCACGGTTCGGATAACGCTGCCGTTTTCGCCCGCTGCATTGGTGACCGCGGCGGGTGATGTGTTGTCCAAGGAAGAAGTTCGGGCCTATTACGTCGATGAGAGTTCGCAGACGTGGGTCGCCGACGGCTCGTCTGGCACGCAATGGGTGGTCGATACTGCGGCCAACACGGTTTCGTACCACACGGCCCATCTATCAATCCGAGCGGCCACGGTGGCGGCACGCAAACCGGTAGCGGCGATTTCTGCGGGCGTTGCGCTCGACAACAGCTCACCCGATGCTGCCGACCATCGCTTGCTGTTGGTCGACACCCTCAACCTGGACTTCAAAGAGCTGTCGAGCATCTCCAGCGCCGACCTCATCGCGCCGTTTGATGTCTCGGGGCTGTTCCCCGACGACAAGATCGCGGCGGCAGAGCCGCAAATGACCACGGCGTTTATCAAGAGCGTCAAGCCGATGCCGCAAGGTGGGTTCGGCGTGCTGTATCGCACGGTTTGGACGGTGCCGCAGGGGCAACTGAATACCTTTGCTCCAGTCACTGAGATTGTCGATGAGCTAGCCCTTGTTTCAGGCTCGGGCCATGTGCTTGGAAGCGTTCATATTGCTGCTCCGGATTCGGTGTCGTGGTTGTATCCAAGAATCCTCATTCGGCAAGGTGGACAGTACGTTGTAGTCGATTCGCCCGTGCCCACCCTAGGTCAGGTCCAGCGCGCCATCCAAGATTTCGCGTTTTCGCCCGACGGTCAGCGCGTCTACCTTATTGCCGATGCGTCCTGGGGCAATCGGGTGAGCAGCGGTGATGGCATCTATGTCTCCGACGTCGCGCAATTTTGGCGTCCGCATTTGAGAATGTCCGGCCCGCCTCAGTCGCGTTTGGTGGTGGGTGAGAGTGCTGCCCTTGAAGTAAGTGATCTGTGGGGTGACGATTCGATCTTCGTTGTGGGTTCGGGTCCACGCGGTTGGACGTTAAACGACGGTCGGATGGCGTTGGCGGCCGCGACCCCCGCTGAGTTGGTGGCAAATATCCCGAGCCTCGCTGTGGGAACGTCCGCGGCCTTTGGCCCTTACGGAGGCTTCGAGTTCACAACCTTGCAAGATGTGTTGGATTACGACGACGACTACCCGTGCTATTTTAGCGCCTACCCCGATGGTTACACCGACTGGACTCCTTCTGACCCGGGGACATTGAGTTCTCTGGCAAACGCCAACTACGTGGGTTGGGCGCAAGCGTGCGCGCCGCAGCTCGTGAACAGCACCACGCCGCCGACGATGAAGAGCGTGGCTGGGGCGAGCACAAGCCTTTGGACGCGCGCGCTTCTGTACGGCGGTGTTGCTGCTCGCTCTGTTCGTCACAACGACCTGGTGTCGCATATGCTCGAAGCCGGCCAGGTGTTGGTCTTGGCGCGAAACGGC
This sequence comes from Myxococcota bacterium, assembly GCA_022703175.1. Taxonomy (GTDB): domain Bacteria; phylum Myxococcota; class XYA12-FULL-58-9; order XYA12-FULL-58-9; family XYA12-FULL-58-9; genus JACRCV01. The sequence goes on from JAKLEG010000033.1 coordinate 18,484, forward strand.
AGCTCCATCAATAGGGTTGGCACTATCGCCATCGACCAAGAGCCTTTGGGGCCGAGGCCGTTTGTCGACTTCAAAGCCGGTCTCAACGACCCGTATGCATCGATTCATGTAGACCCGTTGGGCAGCGTGTGGGTGCGCCAGACTCAACTTAAGTCAGCGCGGTTGGGTGCAAATGGTTACGTCGAGAACGAACGCATTGTGGCACTTGCCGGGAGCCTTGAGGCAGACTCTCGCGTCGCTAGAGTGTGGCTCAGAACTTCAACCAACATTCAAAGTGCGGTGGCTTCGCCGTTAGGGGTGAGCTCGGTTGAGTTGCCTAACCCAACCGGCCCCGGCACCGAAATACCGGATGTCGGTTACCTCGGCCGTTCGGCGATGGCGGTCATGACCGATGTACAATCGAACAGCCAGTATGGCGGCTTGGTGGTCGCACCCGACCGTTCGCTTTGGCTCACCAAGCATGAATGCCACTGGACGGCGCCGCCCAACTCGGTGTGGGTTTGTACCGCGGATATTTCGAGCGCGATGCTCGATGGGGATGCTCTTGCCGCAACTGCAAAAGACTCCTCAACGAACACGCGTATCAATAGCTGCGTAAACGAAGCCCGGGTTGTGCTTGGTGATCGAACCGAATCGGCGTTGGTGGTGAGTGGCATCTACGATGACGACAACGCCGCCAATGACGTGGATTCGCCGCCGGTATCCTTCGTGATGCTGGCCCGCGCAGCCACAGGCCTCACGTTCGACAACCAAGAGACCTGGTGGGGCAACGACAAGACACGGTCGGTTGGCTTCCGCTTTGATGCCAATGGCTACATGCCGAAGAGCACCTTCGCGATGATGGCGCCACAAGCGTTGGTGTTGGAGCAGTTCCCCCTGCCACCGCCGACCCTAGTGGTGGCGGGTAGCTCCAGAGACTTTGAGATTGTCTCCGAGCCGACCCTAAAAAACTTGCAGGTCGGGCTCAAGCGCCTGGAGGTTGTGCTCGACAGCAGTGGCAAACCCCAAGTCACCGCCGTTGCCACGAGCCTCGCCGACTATCAGGCGCTCATCGATACCCAAACCCTTGGCACCGTCGGCCGAGCCACGTTGGTTGTACGGTTGTTCCGCGCCGGCCCGCTCTCTTCCAGCACGGTGATCCCCATCGACCAGGCACGAAGGGAGACCACCGGTGAAACCACGCAAACGGTGGTGGTGCAGCCGGTGCCGGTCGCAGAATCGATGCTACTGGTCGTGGCTGATCCCGGAGTTTCCGGAGGCGTTCGCCTGGTGAAGGATTGCGACGACGACGGCACACAAGGCGGTCTTGGCACTGTGACCTACTACGATTCGGGCAGCGTCGGCCCCGCACCCACTACCGTAGTGCCATGCGGCACCAACAACCGCGACCTGTGCATGGGTGAGATGCCTGTAGATCCGGTGACCGGCAACAAGCAGTCGTTCTACGCTGATGTCGTTGTGTGCGGCCTAGGCTCTGCAGCACTCGCCGCGCCGCCATTCAACATCCCCGCCCGTGAGCGCCAACAGAGTCTGACCTCAGAGCCAGTGCGGGTGTGGTATGGCCCGTACACCTGTGGCCCGGGCAGTACCTGCCCATCGGGCACCCCCTGCGTCGATGGGTTCTGTTGCGATGTGAGTGCGTCGGGCGGCAATTGCGATGGTGCGTGTCAGGCGTGCAGCGTCGCCGCGGGCGCTGACAAGGATGGCGTTTGCGCCATTGTAGATCGTTTGGCGCCTTGCGCGCCCATCGTCGTGGGTGAAGGGTGCGGCGCCGGTTCGAACAGCCAAACGGTCTGCCGTGGCGAAACCCATGCTCAGGGCTGCGAGTTACCCAAGGTTTGCGATGGCACGCATACGACCTGCCCGGCCGACAACGAGCAGAGTGAGTTGGGTATGCCTGAGGCCGGGGCTCCCGAAATCTGCAATTTGAGGGATGATGATTGTGATGGGGAGGTGGATGAGGGGTGCACCATCCCCGATCCATCATACTGCGAGAGTAACCCACAGGTTTGCACTCCGTACAACCCGCAGGTCGAGTTTGACGAAGCCGTAGGAAACTACACTACTTCAGCAGACTACGTGCCCGAGCGTTCACCCACTGCAGCCGTGGGAACGTTGGAGGGGCACCTTGAAGTCACCCGAGATGGTGAGGCCGTTTACACCATCCCAATCGAGGTGCCGCCGGGGCGGGGTGGCATCCAACCGAACTTGGCGTTCCAGTATTCAAGCAGGCGGGGCAATGGGCCGTTGGGGGTGGGATGGTCGATCGGTGGCCTGTCGGAGATCCGCCGCTGCCCAAAGACCATTGCACAGGATGGCGTAACGAAGGGAGTACAGCTCGATGCTGACGACGCGTTGTGTTTGGACGGCACGCGCCTAATAAAAACAGCGCATGACTGGTGTGAGCCCAGCGGTGTCACGTACCGGCCGGAAACAGATCCTGGCACCAAGATTTGCGCATACGCCGACACCAACACAAATGGCCCAACCTATTTCATCGTCTGGGGACGGGATGGCAGAAGCCTGGAGTACGGTCGTGTCCCCTATCGCACTTACACAGACGGACTCGACGTAGTTGGCGCCGTTCCGTTGGAGGGGTCTGCCCAGGCGATCGTATTATGGGCGCTGAGCCGTACCGAGGACCGACATGGTAATTACATGTTGTTTGAATATGAAACCAGCAAAGTGATCAACGGATACAAAACTGATGCACTTCCGACCGCAGTCATGGAGGCGCTGCAGACAGGAGGCACGCCGCCGGTGCTTAATCCATATCGAATATCGTACGGAGGACACTCATCTGGTTCGGGAGTTGATATTGTTCCTGGCCAAGTGGTGGAATTCGATTATGGAGCCTCTATGGACGTCCGACAGGATGTTATAGATGGTTACTACAAAGGGCAGTTGGCTGAGCAGGCCTATCTCCTTCGAGCCGTGAACGTTCTCGGGCATGGGGGACGACAAATCAGGAGCTACCGGTTGGAATATGACGAAGTACCGTGGTGGCAGGGGCGCACGCGACTCTCCGCGGTTCGTCAGTGTACCAAGGTCGAAAGTGCAATTGAGGAGTGCATGCCCCCAATCTCATTTGGGTGGTCACCACGTAAGCCTATCTGGGGTGGAGGCGCGCCGTTTGTCGAAACAGCGGTCTATTTGGAAAATGGATCACATCCAAGACTTGAGAATCCAATGTTTGTGCCGATGGCTATCGACTCAGACCGTGACGGGCTTGACGAGTTCTTCATGTTCTGGGGCCTTTGGTCTCCTGGTGATGAACAAACAGACTATGACTACGTCATGCATGATCCTACAGGCAGCGGAGGATTTGCCAGAAATCCGTTAGCTTTTGACTCCGGGACCAATCCGGCCGGGTATGTTCCTATTGATATTGATAATGACGGAAGAATGGATGTGCTGGAGATAAACCCGCTATGGCATGATGTTCCGATATTGTCTATCCCGGCTTTGAGCGGTGCTCTGTCTCCGACTGCAATGACCGCAGCGAGTGGGTTTTCCAATATTGACCCTGGCTTGGATTGGATGAGCTCAGTATATTGTGACAAAGATATAAATTGGAGCAGTGAGGACAGAGCGTGGGCTGGCGACTTCGATGGAGACGGATATGCGGATCTTGTCGCCCTCAGCCAAGACTCGAATACTTGGTCAGGAGCTACTTCGTTCATCTTTGGTCGGCAAATGGGCAATCGTTTGGCTGGCTTCTCGGAGACGGAATATGCGGGTGTAGCCCCTGGACAACTAAAGGGATGCGTGACTCCGTCGGATGATGGTCATCCTGTACAGCCAGCGGTTGTTATGGACTACGACGGTGACGGAGCCGATGAGTTGGTTTATGCTGACCTTGTAGACCACCAAGCATTGCGCGTGTTGAAACGGCTACCCGGTTCCGAGGGTCAATGGACAACGCTGTGGACCGGCATTCCCGCCGGGCATCCTTACCAGACACATCGCGCATTAAGAGTGCTTGATGCGAATGGTGATGGCCTTGATGATTTGCTGTTTGCCGGGGGACCCTCTCTCGGAATCGATCTGCTCATAAACGGTGGCGGGCCTGCTGGGTTTGCCGCGGTTCTGCCGTTCACCGCATCTAATTGCTTTGATGTATTGGACAACGTGTTCTGCTCCGCGCAATTTGCGGATGCGCTCAATGCTTCTGTCGTTGGGGATTTTGATGGCGATGGTGCAGATGAGTTGCTAACCCCAAAGATGGTGCAAGACGGAACGGTCACTGTGGGTACATGGCCCTTTGACGACGAGATCGACGACTACCGCAGTGGAACCATTCTGATGACCAAATTCGCGACGTCCACGCGCTCATTTATTACGGTTGATACTGGAATCACGTACCATACTGCGCTGACCGATGAAGATGGGTTCACTCTTCCTCGTTTGGTTGCAGGGCAATTCACCAATGACGGCATTCTTGACCTTATCGTTGTGGATGAGAATGGGACCAACCACGATGTCGGCCGCTGGAGACTATTTGAAGGTGCGGAGGTCTTGCCTGATTTGATGATAGATATCTATTCTGGAATGAATAAACCGGGTCCGTTGCCAGTGACTGGGGATGAGCTCCTCTCGGCAACGGTTTCAATTCAATATGCTTCGACACTTGATTCCCTGGTTTACTCTCAGGATAGCACTCCAAGCTCCTCCTGCGGTTTTTATGCCCGCTGTAGTAACCCTAAAATGACCGTGGTCTCGAAAACAATTGGTCGCGACAAAGCGCTGTTTTCGGATTCAAGCTACCATTATCATGGTGCGCATTGGAATGTGCAGGGTCGCGGTTGGCTCGGCTTTGAGGAGGTTACGCAGACCGACAATTTAACTGGCGGAACGACCAAGGCGACGTACGACTTGAGCTACGATTGGAGCGTTCGCGACTTCCCGTATCGAAACATTCCGAACACGGTCGAGACTCACGTGCCGTTGAGCAATGGTACCTACGCCAACTCGAAGATTACAAACACGTTGTGGCGGGACTATTCCGAGGACATAATCTCACCATGGCCAGGTCGCCACGTATACTTGCCGTTCGCCAGAGAGACCAAGGTCGAGCGTTGGGAAGGGGACGAAGAGCTGGGCGACCAAACGGTTCTCAGCACAGAAACAACGACTCGTGCCTTCGACAGTTTCGGCAATTTGACATCTCAAAGGCTGGTCATCAAATCCGCCGCTGCCGACGTGAGTTCAGTTGGTGATGACTTCGATGGTGTGGATTGGCTGGCGAGCGCCTTGGCTGCAGAGACTGCGGGCAGCGTGGTAGAGACCACATGGGACCGCACAGGAAAAACCGATATCGGGAAATGGCAAATCGGCCAGGTCGGCACGGTGACCACGACGTCAACGTCTGCCCTGTGCAACGCCTCTAGAAACCCACCTTCGGGAACGTGGTCGCCGCCTTGGTGGCCAACGGGTACAGATTACTGCGCCCAAGGTGGCGAAGAGACGCAGAAGGAGACCTTCGACTATTACGCGAACGGCCAGGTGAAGACCCGAGTGGTCGACCCTGACCACGCCAACACGAGGTTGACTACTACCTATCAGTACGATGACTACGGCAACCTCACGTCGGT
>JAKLEG010000330.1 GCA_022703175.1 Myxococcota bacterium
ACTCCAGACCCCGATGGTTGGCGATGAGCAATGACGCCCAGCCAATAAGCGTGGTGATGGATGAGGCTGCTACTGCAGCGCCGGTGTGTCGGATCGCGAAACGCACCGAGCCGCTTTCCAGGTAGCGCGAGACCAGCTGCACGCCGCCGGAGATGCCATAGCCGAAAATCACAGGGAAAATGATGATGTTCATGAAGTTGACCCGCCAATGGGTCAACGACATCAACCCCAACATCCACAACAGGCCGGCACACAGCGGCACCATTGCCAAGACGGTGGCCGTGAGATTGCGGAAGGTCGCAAACAGAATGAAGAAGATGATGAGCGCGGCAATCGCGGTGAACCTCTTGCCGTCGCGCAGCACGATGTCGGCCAAGTGTGCATAGAGGATGGCCATGCCGGCGCCGTAGTAAGTTTTGCCGGCGGCGGTTTTTACAGCGCCAACTTCGTTGGAGAAGCTCATCAGCTGCTGGCCGTCCCAAATGCTCACCCGCGGATACACAAAGGTGAGGTAGCCTTTGTACTTGGACTCGGGAACCGGTCGGAATTGGCTGGCCAGGTGCGGCGGCAGGTCGGCCAGCGTGAACGGTTGGGCTTTGACGTAGGTCTGCGCCTGCTCGAACAGTTTGCGGTCCGAATCACTCAGCATGTCGGGCGACAGGTTGGCCATATCGGCTGCGATTTTGTCGAGGATTTTTCGGGTTTGCTGTTGCCGTTCGGCATCTGGCACAAGCGCAAACAGCGACAGCACAGACTCCATCGTAGAGCTTTCGGGGATAGGGGTGAGCGCGTCGTAGATCGCTTTTTCTTCCTCCAGCGTGTCCACGTAGAGGCCCACCGGATCGGAGGAGATCTGAAAGCGGCGGTTGATCTCGTCTTGCAACATCACCGACGGGCGGTCGGCGGTGAGCAGGTTGCGAGCGTCGTAGTCGAATTTCACGTGAAAGGCGTTGTAAGCCAGTGCAATCGAGATGCCGAGTGTGGCCAGCAAGATGGGACGGGCGTTTGGGAAGACGCCGTCATCCAGCACCACATGGCCATCTTTTACCTGAGGTTGGTTGACGAGGCGTTCTTTGAAGTTGGGAAATTGTCTGTCGATGAGCAAATAGAGCGAGGGGAGGGTCGTGTACATCAAGATGACGGTGATCACGACGCCGCCGGCCGCCACGTAGCCAAAGTGCGCAAAACCTTTGAATTCAGCTAACGACAACACCAAGAGTGCGGCCATAAAGGTCAGGGCGCTGGCAATTGATGCGGCGCCCGAGTGCTCAATGGTGGCCGCTACGGCTGGCTTCAAGTCACGGGTGCGCGTGTACTCTTCGCGCAAGCGATAGGTGAACAGGATGCCGAAGTCGACCCCGACTCCTTGCAAGATGCCGCCCAAAATCGCGGTGATGGTGTTCAGCTCGCCGATGATGATTTGGCAGAAGGCGTAGCTCAGCATCACGCTGGTCAACAACACCACCAGGATGAGGCCGATTTGACGCATGCGGCGCATGAAGACGAACAGGTACAGGGCAATTCCAATAAGCGTGACCACGGAGGTGGGAATCAGCGCGGCCTTGATTGTTTCGGAGTCGTCTAGGTTGCGCTTGTAGCCGCCAGTGTAACCGTAGGTGATAGTGGCACCCTCTACGAGTTTGCCATAGCCCTCTTTGAGCACCGCGCCGTGTTTATTGGTGGCGTTGTAGTTGGCAAAAATACCTTCGACCTCGGCCATCAAGCGCTTGACGTAGTTGAGGTCGGTGTCGTTGCCCATCGGTTTGACCACGAGCATCAACATCTGTTTGTCGTTGTCGAAGTAGTAGGGCTCGTCGATGTTCTTTTTTTGGAGACGTCGATATTTTTCGATGATGTCGTCGAGGATCAGCGGCTCGTCGATCTGTTCGCGTAGCTCAATGGCGAACGGGTTGGCTTTGCGGAGCGTCGCGCGGATCTTCTTCTTAATGCGTTTGTAGGCTTCGTCTAGGTCGGCCGGATCGATGAAGTAGGCAACGCGCTCACGTACGAAGTCCACGTCCTGCTTGTAGGTGACCTTGCGAATCTCGGGCGAGGCGGCTAGCTGTGCGGCTAGGTCGTCGGCCACAACGCGCATATGTTCGGGCTCTTTGCCGCTTAGGGCGATGAGCAAAAAGCCCACGCCACCCACCACGTCAATCATCTGCTTGGTGGCGATAACAGCGGGTAAATCCTGAGGAATCAGGTCGAGCTGGTTGTGGTTGATGTGCAGCTTGCTAAATTGCCATGCGCCCAGCGCGATGATGACCAGGGTCGCGACCGCAATTGTCCCAGGCCGCTCGACGATCCAGCCGGCGGCCCGATGGGTGAATCTGTGTTGCATGAAAATCTAGGTCCTTACTCCCCGCGGACCAAAATCCCCGGGGCGCTACTTTTTGTTAGCTTTGGCGACCTGGCTACGCATCGCCTTCATGACCGCGGCCGCGCCGCCTTCTTTCATCAGCGGCTCGACGTCCTCTTCGCGAATGACAGTGGCGGTGCTCTCGCCGGCCATCGTGGTGTCCACGAGCTTGAGCGCGCCAGCTTCCATCGTGAGCGTCCAGATGATGACCATTTCGGTTTTCTTAAGCTCGCGGTTGATCACGATGGTGCTCTTCAGCACCACGTCACTGCCCTGGTCACGCACGTCGCCGTAGATGACGTTGTCCAGGTACTGGAACATCTCCTTGCCCTTTACGAAGCCGCGGGCACGGATGAGGGTCTCAACCCCTTGGGCAAGCTCGCTAAGCTCTGCGGCGTTGAACTTGCTGGCGTCGGCGCCCAAGAGCCGTTGCACCATCGCGGCGGTGGCGAGTTGTTTGGCGGCGACATCGTACTTGCCGTAACGGATGGCATTGATCAGGGTTTTGATCGGCTTTTGCGCGGTGGCGGCATCGGTGGCGAAGGCCTGTGTAGCAGTGCCAAGGGTGACAAGCACAAACAAGGAAGCAATCAGGGTGCGCATCGTGAGTCCTTTTCGTCAGTCAATCGGGTTGAAGTTTCAACGAGCGTTGGCTCAAGGTCAAGACGCGCACGTCTCAAGGGCCATTCAGCGCTGGCCGGCATTTCTGTTTGCGCTTGTGCGTAGACCTGCCGCACGCGCGAGTGGTACACCGCCGACATGATGGTTTTTCCTGTTGGTGATGAGCCGAACCTGAAAGGGCGGCCGGTCATCAATTACATTCTTATCGGCATCAACGTAGCGATCTTCGTGCTGATTTCGTTGCCGCTTATGGGCCAGGGGGTCGACCCCCGCGATCCGGCGGTACAAGAGTACCTGCGGTTATTTGCGATGAAGTCGCAGGTGCCACTTCCGGAGTTGCTGCGCTCCTTGTCGGCGTACGATCTGTTTGTCATGTCGCATGGCTTCAAGCCGGCGGCGCCGCAGTTATCGGATCTATTTACTTCGATGTTCCTGCACGCCAACTGGATGCATCTGGCGGGCAATATGCTGTTTTTGTGGATCTACGGCGACAACGTCGAATTGCACGTAGGCCGGGGCGCCTATGCGCTCATCTATTTGGCCACCGGCATGGCCGCCACCGCGTTGTTTGCGCTGACCGGCCTGCATTCCAGCGCGCCATTGGTGGGGGCGTCGGGAGCGATCTCCGGGGTCATGGGCTGCTATTTTCTGTGGTTTCCGCGCAACCAAGTGCGCCTACTGGTGTGGTTCTTTTTGTTTATCAACGTCGTAAAGATCCCGGCTCGCTGGGTGTTGGGGTTCTACTTGGTGGTGGACAACCTCTTGCCCTTCATGCTCGCCAAGCAAGAGGGAGGGGTCGCCTACGGTGCGCACCTGGGTGGGTTTGTCGCGGGGCTCGGGTGTGCGGCGGTTTACAATCGTTGGGGAAGTCGCGACACCGTAGTACGACGCGCCTCTCACACAACGGTGCTGCCATTTGCCGCGGCCAGCTCGTTGTCGGAGAGCTTCGCCGATGCGTTGCATGCCGGGCGGTTACGGGAGGCGTTGGACGCCTACGTGGCGATCTCCACTCGCGAGCGGCTGCAGCTACACGACGACGATGTCTTGGCGCTGGCAGATTGGCTTGTGGAAACGGGCGAGTACGAGGCGGGTTTGGCGGTGCTGCAGCGCTTTATTGCGACCCACCCGATGAGCCGCGCATTGGGACTCGCACATCTGCGCGCCGGCATGGTGCACCTGAAGCTCGACCGCCTGCCTGCGGCGCAACAGCACTTTTTGACGGTGTTGGATGTGCAAGCCAGTCGCGACCTGCAAGAGGCGGCGCGCTCGGCCTTGGGTGAGGTTGCTGAGCGGGTGCGGGCTCGGCAGCGCCTTCGGTTCAACTAGAGGGCTGCGAATCCAAAGGCTGTAGCGGTAACGGCACGCACCCCGATTCCAGGCACGCGGCGGCGGCGCGTACCGCCTCCGAAGAGCCGACGAAGAAGATGATGTCGCCTGAGGCAAACGGCGCTGTCGGATCGGGCTTTTCCATGAGCGTATCGCCGCGTTTTACGGCGATGATCAAGGCACCCGTGAGTGAGCGCAGGCGCAGCTCAGCGGCCGAGTGGCCCACGGCCATCATGCCTTCGCGCACCAAAAAGCTATCCACGCGCAGTTCATCGAGCGCCCGTTGTCGGCGCATCTCGGGGCGGGGCAGGGTCTGTTTGCGTTGCGCCGGTCCGGTTTCGTTGCGAAGCGCTCGGATACGCTCGTCGATGACGTTGCGGGGCACCTCCAAGGAGCGCAGCAGTCGCACCAACATTTCGACGGCGCCTTCCACCTCATCGGCCACGACGTCGTAGGCGCCCTCTTCCATCAGCGTCGAGCGCTCGTTCAGATAGCGCGAGCGCACGAGCACTGGCACGTTGGGCGCTACGCGCAGAGCGGTGTCCAGGATGCGGCGAACGGCGGCCGGGTCGTTGATAAGGATCACCAAGGCGCGGGCCTCGGGCAGGCGAGCATGGCGCAAGGTCTCCTCGCTGGTGGCATCGCCGTAGTACACCGGGCGTTGCTCGCCGCGCGCCTTGCGCACTGTGTCGGCGTTTAACTCCATCGCGAGGTAGCGCAAGTGGCAGGCCTCCAGCGCCCGGGCGGCGTGGCGCCCCGCCAAACCGAAGCCAACAATGACCACGTGGTTCGTGGGACCCTCTTGAGGGGTGACTTCTACCAGGCTGCGCACCCCCAGCAGGCGTTCCAACGGCGCGAGCAGTCGTTCGCCAGCGGTGACGTGGGGTGCAATGTGCACGAGCAGCGGAGTCACAAACATGCTCACGACGCCTGCGGCCAACATCGGCTTCACATCGGCCCCCGTGACGATGCCTTGATCCTCCCCTAAACGCACCAACACGAAACCGAACTCGCCGAACTGAGCCAGCCCAATGCCCACCAACCAGCTGACGCGCGCCGGAAACCGCATCGCTGCAGCCGCGAGCGTTGCCAGCATGCCTTTAGCGAACAAGAAGGCAGCCAAAAGCCCGCCCACGAGGAGCGGCTCAGTCAGCACAATGCGAATGTCAAAAAGCATGCCGAGTGAGACGAAAAAGACGCTCACCAGCGCATCCCGCAACGGCAACATGTCGCCCATCGCCCGATGGCCATACTCGGTATCGGCCACCACCATACCGCCCAAGAAGGCGCCCAATGCCAACGAGAGGCCTGCGAGCGAGGTGAGCCAGGCGGTGCCGATGCAGATGGCCAGAATCGCCAGCAAGAACAGGTCGCGGCTGCGACTTGCATCCACGAACGCCAATGCGCGCGGCACTACGAATCGGGAGAGGCCGAGGGTCGCGACCACCACGATGGCGGCTTTGCTCAGCGCCAGCGCCACGTCGACAGCGGCCTCTTGCATGGGGGCATGGTTCGCCAAAAGGGGCACCAACAGCACCATCGGCACCACGCACAGATCTTGGAAAATGAGTGTACCAACGATGACGCGGCCGTGCGGTGCGTCCAACTCTTGGCGTTCGGTGAGGGCGCGTAAGACGATGGCGGTGCTCGACAGCGAGACGACAAAGCCAAAGAAGACGCTGCGTCCAAACGGTTGCCCAAACGCCATCGCTACCGCGGCAGTGGCCGCGATGGTGAGCCCTACCTGGAGTACGCCGCCGATTGCTACCTGCTTGAAAATACTGGTCAAACGGGAGAACGAAAATTCGAGGCCAATGGTGAACAACAGCAGCACCACGCCGACCTCGGCCAACACCTCGATGGAATCGCCGGAACGTACGAAAGCAAAACCGTGCGGTCCCGCCAGCGCCCCTGCGAGGAGCAGGCCTGCCACCACGGGGAGCTTGAGGCGAGCCAAAAGCACAGTGACCACCACCGACAGCGCAGCGATGATGGCGAGTTCGTCCAAAATCGGGAAATGACTCATGATGTGCCTAGTTGACCCACATCAATGAGAGCAGCGCGCCTCCGACGGTGGGCTGGAGTTGGAGGCCTGGCGGCAAGGCTTCGACCTGCGTTTCTCCGTAGTAGCGGCGGGGGTCATCACCGCTAAAATATAATAGGATGCCGGTGGCCAGGGCCGCCACGCCAACGCCAGAAGCAACCACCGCCCACGATTCTATGCGCGCCAGGTTCTGTGTGCGGCGGCTGATGTCGGTGAGTTCGGCGCTGGTGCGGGAGTGCGCGAGCTGGTTGTAAGCGTTGATGTCGCTACGCAAGGTGCTGGCCTGAGAGCGACTCCAAAGGAACAGTCCGAGGCCCGCGCCGGTGGCGATGGTGCCGCTTGAGATTCCTCCCCAAGCGAGCGTGCGAACAAACCCGGCATGTTCAGCGTAGCTGCGTTTGAACTCGTCGGAGGGGACGAGCGCGGCAAACAGCG
>JAKLEG010000331.1 GCA_022703175.1 Myxococcota bacterium
GCCGCAAAACTAAATTCATAAGTCTTTTTGTTGCCTACGGGGCGATCTTTGGCGGCGGCTCAAAGCGGATCGGGAAGCGAATCTCGACCTCACCGCCAAATTCCGGCTCTGGGAATTCCAATTTCTCGATTTCGGCTTGCACGCAGCGCGTGAGGGCCAGGTCATTAGGCTCGTTTTTCTCAAGGGTGAGCGTCTTGATCTGCCCGCTTGGCGCCACCACCAGGTACCATCCTAACTCACCACGCAGTTTCGGTTTGCTCTTCACCAACGCGTCGTAACACGCGCGCATCCCAGGCTCGGCTGCGCGAAACACTCGGGAGATGTGCCCCTCCGAGAGTCGACCGACCACCTTACCCGCCGTGGGCGGGATAAACTTCATCGGGTGGTTCAACGTCACCGGCTTACCTTTATAGGGCGCTGGGAAGATCAACTCTCGGGCGATCTTCAACGCGCAGGCATCGAACGTGTCGTTTCCGGTTTTGGCATTGAGCTTGGCGCTCGTCACTTGACCCCGGTCGCCGATAACCAACTGAAACACCAGGCTGCCGTTGAAGTTGGGGTTTTGCCTAAGCGCCGAGTCGTAGCACAGCGATTTGATGGTGAGGGCCGCTTGGTCCATGACCCGGTTGGTGTCAGCGACGCTCAGGCCTGGTTTGCCGGCCATCGGATCCAGATCGCGCACCACCAACACTCCCACCTGGCAGGTCGAGTCTTTGCCCTGGTCGACATAGAACGCACCGATACCCACGTGTCCTAGCTCCAAAGCCATCGCTGAAGCCATCGCCTTATCTTCGGTCAAGGCCTTCATGAGCGGTGCGGCCACCAAACCGGTGACGTATTGCGTTTGATAACCGTTTGGGGCCAACGCCTGAGCTTTGATGATGGCATCGAGCGCTTGCGGCTCACGCGTGCCGCTCACCAGCCCTTCCACGTGTTGGCGCATTTGCAGCCGCAGCTTCTCGTCCATTGTGAACGGGTCGAGTTTGGCCTTGGCGCGCTGGGCGTTGATGGCGGCAAGCAAGTCCATCTCAAGCTTCGCCGCCTTGGGGTTGGCCAAAGACAGACCTTTGCCCAAGCCTAGGGGCGGGGCGCCCGCGGCGCTTAGGGTTAACGACAATGCCAGGAAAGTGGCTCCAGCCGTGATCATGGTTCGACATTATGAGCAGGAACGGCGGGCAGGTCGAGACTGTGGCCGTAATCCCCCTTCCTGCACTAGTATCCGGCCCATGAGGCTATCGTTCAGCATTCTCATGGGGGGGAGCTTCGCGTTGGCGTTGCTCCAAGGGGCTTGTTCCGCCGATGACACCGCCGAGGTGACACCACCGTCAACCACGTGTGGCTTGGGGGGGCAGTTTGTCGTTGGTGAACCGAAGTTATTGGCGGGAGAATGCTTGGAGCACCTGCCGACAACGCGCGATTTTCGCATTGCGCTGACTGGCGACCCGAACATCGTCACGCTGGTGTATGCCGGTGTCGAAGTGACCGTGCCGGTGAGCGCGGCGTGCGTCGCCGAGGCCGACCCACAGCGATACGAACAAGGTGCCGACAAAGGCAGCCTCTCGCTAACCGCCACGGTGAGCGGGGATCGTTTAGATGCAGTCATCGACCTGGGGCTCGCCAACTTGCCGGTGGGTGAAGTGTGCGACGTTCGCTATGCGTTGGTGGGGCAACGGGCGGTTGCGACCACTGGCAATCCCACGGGTGAGCCGTGTGGCATGGGTGTCGATTGCACTTATGAGCTGTGCGCCTACGGCCATGCCTCGGCGTGTGCGTTCGACGTCTGCGTGGCGAGTCACACCGTCGACGGCGACGATAGCTATTGTTCAGAGCCGTGCGAGATCGGCAGCTGCCCTGCCGGGTTCGAATGCCGTGATGTTGGTACCGAGGTTGAAGGTAGCACGGAGCATTGGTTCTGCGTGCGCTATGAGCCGGTGTGTGGCGACGGCAACCTTGAAGGAGCCGAGGTCTGCGATGATGGCAATACCGGCGACGGTGATGGCTGTTCGCAAACCTGCCGCTCCAATGAAACATGCGGCAATGACATTTTGGACGGCGCGGTGGGCGAGAAGTGCGAAGACGGCAACAGCGTCGGAGGCGATGGCTGCAGCGCTTATTGCACTGTGGAAGCCTGCAGCAACGGCGTCTTGGATGTCGGCGAGCTTTGTGACGACGGCAACCTGGTGGCTGGGGATGGCTGCAGCGCGTTGTGTTGGTTGGAGTCGTGTGGCAACGGCCGCGTTGACCCGGGCGAAGGTTGTGACGACGGCAACTTGGTGAACACCGATAGCTGTGATGGCTTCTGTCGGGTGCGGCTCTTACGCGGCACGGCGCGGTTGGATGCCCAGTGGGTGCATGCCCTGCCGTTTGGCATGCCGACGCGGGTGTTGCCGCCGGTGGCTTTGGCGATGGCCTCCCGAGCACTTTACCTCTGGACCGAGGAGTATGATGGTACGGGGCCGTTCGAGCACGCGCGCGAAAGCTTTTCGAGCTTCAAAGATGGCACTGACGATTTCGTGAGCCCCCCCCATCGACAGGAGGCCCTCGCTGGCTTCAAGGTCGAAAGTCTGGTGGCGTTGCCGAGTCGCGCGGCCATGGCGCTGCTCTCCGACGGCAGCACACTCTTGGTGTCGCAGAGCACCGACGGCGGGGCGCGCTTTGCTGCGCCTATGACCATCCAGATCCCAGCCTTGCCCGCCCTCCAGGAAGCCGGCCGCGTGGCGCGGCTGTATGCCGAAGGGCGTCGGTTATTCTTGTTGCTGGCTGCTCCGGAGCTGGGCGCCAACGGCCGAACGTTGTTCATGAGCCATTCCGACGACAGTGGCGCGACCTGGAGTACAGCGTTGCGGCTGTCGCTTGAGGGTGAGCACGGCGATGCGTCGGCGCCTGTGGTGTACACCGCGCCCAGCGGGCAGTTGGCCATCGCCTGGGCCGATGGCGCGGAAGGTGCGCGGGAGCTGCGCGTGCTGCGTAGTCGCGATGCGGGCGAGACGTTGCTGCGCCTGAACGAGAACGTCGGTGCGTTAGACGCCGATGCGACGCCTGGGGTGAGCTTCGCAGTGGCGCCCTGCGCCGCTGACCTCTGTCTGGTTTTTGCTGGGCCCGCAGGTGTGCAACTCGGGCGTTGGGATGGCCAGGGCACGCCGTGGCGCTTGACCTCGGTGGTCTCGGCGGATCGCTTTGTGGGAGTTCACGGCCCCGTAGCGATGGCCAGCACCATCGATGGTGTGTTGGCTGTCGGTTTTGTTGCGCAGAACGCCGCGTGGGCCATGACTTCAACCAACGGTGTTTCGTTCACGGCGCCAACCCGCGTTGGGCTTCTGCCTCCCGAGTTGACCACGTTATATACCGGGCCGCTTGCGGTAGCCTGGGATCGAGATCTCGCCACCGAAACCTCGACGCGCTTGGTGGTGCTCTGGTTGGCCGATTTGCAGGTGGGCGAGCAACACGGATTCACACCGCTTGCGGTCGTAAGCCCAGATGCTGGGGCAAATTTTAGTGAGGTAGGCACGCCGCTCATTGGCGCCGCCGCTGCGACCAACGTGGATGCGCCGCCGCTTGTGGCTCTGGCGGTGGCTGGCGAAGAGCAATGGTTGTCCAACACGGGCACTGGTTTGTGGTTGCACGAGGCCGGGCGACTGCAGTTGGCTCCCCCCGCAACCCCTGCGCCTGGCGTGGCTGGCTCGAATTGCCCCGCAGCCTTGGCCGACGGCGGTTGGTGTTCGCCGGCGAGCATTGGGGCACCTTCGGCCCGGCGTGGCGCCAGCCTTGTTTGGACCGGGATCGAAGCGATCTTGTTTGGCGGCAGCGACGGTTATGCGGCGCTTGCCGACGGTGGCGCCTACAACCCAGTCACCGACAGTTGGCGCCCCTTGGATGCCAGCGTGGCCGCGGTGGGGTTGTGGGGGCGCGTTGGCCACACCGCCGTTTGGACCGGCTCGGAGATGTTGGTGTTTGGCGGCAATGATGGCGAGGCGACCTTCGCTGACGGTGTTCGCTATGACCCCATCACCGATCGTTGGACGTTGTTGCCTGCGACCGATGCACCGGCCGCGCGCAGCCATCACGGGGCCGTTTGGACCGGGGTCGAGATGATCGTACTCGGGGGGCATGATGCTCAAGGCCAGGTGGCCGGCGGCGGGCGCTACAATCCCAGCACCGGCCATTGGATCGCATTGCCGGCATTGCCGTTTTCCGCAAGTGACGCGGCCGTGACCTGGACGGGGGCCGAAGTGGTGGTGTTTGGTGGTCGAAGTGGTTCGAGTCTGCTGGCGCAAGGGTTCCGTTACCGTCCAGGTGATAACAGCGTTGTCACGATCAATGCGGTCGGTGCGCCTTCGGCGCGCACGCAGATGAGCTCGACCTGGATCGGTACGGAGCTGCTGGTCTGGGGTGGCCTCGGGGCGACGGGGGTTGTGGGCACAGGGGCCAGCTACAACCCAACAGCGGATAGCTGGAGCGCGTTGCCACTCGCCGATGCGCCGTCTCCACGCCGGGGACAGGTGGCCTCTTTCACCGGGGAGTATTGGCTCGTGTGGGGTGGGACCCAGGATGCCACCGGCGCTGTGTTGTTGCCGGGGGCACCAGCGTGGACGTCGATGTCCGAGCTACGCGCGCCAACCCCTCGTAGCGAGGCGGCCGCAGCCTGGCTGGGCGACCGTTGGCTGGTGGTGGGTGGCGTCGCCGATGATGGCGAATTCTTGAGTGATGGCGGTCTCTTCGTTCCGTAGGTTGATGCGTGCGTATCCTGCATTTGTGCAGCTACTCATTGTACAGCGGCCCCATGCCAGGGACGCTGGCGTTGGCGCTTGCTCAGCGGGCAGTCGGGCACGAAGTCTTTTTGGCCTACGACACCAAACGCGGCGCCTTCAACGACTATGAAGAAGCTGCGGCCCCCTGGGTCGAACCGCATCGACTCCAGCCCCCGGTTGCGTTCACGCTTTCTGCGAAGAGTTCGGTGTGGGAATACCTGCGCGATGGGTGGCGACTCCGGCGGTTGTTGCGTCATGGTGACATCGATGTGCTGCACCTGCATCTCTCCCACGACCATGGTTTGGCAGCGCTCGCTGGGATTCCTCACCACGTGGTGGGCGTGCGCACTGTGCATGCTGCGCGCTCATTGTCTCGGCGGTTCTTGCAACGTTGGCTGCTAGGGCGCGTGCGGGGGCTCATTACACGCTCTTTGGAGCACGCTCAAAGGCTGCGCGAGCTTGTTGGAGCGGCGAACAGCTCCGTGGCGGTGATTCCCGGGAGCATCGACACCGAACGCTTCCAGCCTGCCGTTGCCAGTGCCATCAAGAAGGCCCGGGCCGCCTTTGATATTCCGCTCGACGCCCCGGTGGTTTGTCACGTCGCACTGATCGCGCAACGTGGGCAAGAAGAGTTGGTGCGGGCGGCGGCGTCGTTGGGTCAGCGTGCGCCGTACCTGCTGTTTGTTGGCAAAGGTGAGGCTGAAGCAGCACTTCGCAGGGTGGTGGATGCCAGTGGCATCGGTGGCCGCGTGCGGTTTGTCGGCTACCTGCAGGGCCAGGCCTTGGTTGAGGGCTACGCGGCGGCTGACGCGGCCTTTTTGGCGCAGCCCGGGAATGACGCCTCCATGCGCGCGGCGTTGGAGGCCCAAGCGTGTGGCCTGCCAGTGGTGGGTGTATGGCCCGCACTGCAAGATGTCGTGGATGCGACCGTGGGTTATCCGGTGACAGCGCGCACCCCCGAGGCGATCGCCTCAGGGCTGTCTGAGTGGCTCGATTCGTTGGACGAGGGTCGCAGACGCGGTGTCGCGGCCCGAGCGCGAGTGCTTGCGGAGCGTAGCATTGCTCGGGAGGCGCAGGTCACGTTGGCGTTTTACGATGAGCTGCGCGCCCAGGCTCGGTAATTTGCCGGGATCCGAACGACGCTTACGAGTCAACAGCTTTTCACCGAACGATCGGCTGGGCGCTTGAACCTGGCGCCGGTCTTTGTATAGTGCGCCCAATTCAAATCCGCGTGGGAACACATCAGGAGTTCCAGGCGTAACAACGTGTGCGGATCCTGGGAACAGGAACGGAGAGAGCGCATGGCAAAGAAGTTGATGGTGTATGTCTTTGGGCCGAAGAAGACGGTCGGCGACGCCAAGATGAAGAATCTGCTTGGCGGCAAAGGCGCGAACCTGGCCGAGATGGCGAAGTTGAAGATTCCGGTGCCCGCCGGCTTCACGATTACGACAGATGTCTGCAACGAGTTTTACGCCCGTAAAGGCAAGTATCCCAAAGGCCTCGACCTTGAGGTGAAGAAGGCGCTCGACCTGGTCGAGAAGTCGATGACCGCCAAGTTCGGCGACGTGAAGAACCCGCTCTTGTTGTCCTGCCGCTCGGGCGCTCGCAAGTCGATGCCCGGCATGATGGAGACCGTGCTCAACATCGGGCTCACCTCCAAGACCATCCCCGGCATGATCGCGCGTACCAACAATCCGCGCTTCGTATGGGACGCCTATCGCCGCTTGATGCAGATGTACTCTGACGTCGTGATGGAGAAGGCCGAAGGGCTTGAACCCAAAGAAGGTCAGGGCATTCGCCAGCAGCTTGAGCGTGCGATGCATGCCCTCAAGCAAGCGCGCGGCGTCACCGCCGACGTGGACCTCACGGCTGAAGACCTGCAACAGCTGTGCGACACCTACAAGGCCAAGATCAAAGAGGTGTTGGGCAAAGAGTTCCCCGACAACCATATGGACCAACTCTGGGGCGGCATCGGCGCCGTGTTCAAAAGCTGGAACGGCAAGCGCGCCGT
>JAKLEG010000332.1 GCA_022703175.1 Myxococcota bacterium
TGACGAGGTCAACGGTGGGCTCATCGACGCCGAAGAGCCTGGTGGCAAAGATCCTGGTGGCGGCGTTTGCATCGACCTTGCTGTCGCTTTCCTGCACGGTGGCGGACGTGCCAATGCACACCACATCGGTAGCGCCTTTCCCGGTGACATGGCGGAGCCGACGGATGAGGCACGCGACCTCGGAGCCGAGAACGCCGGTGTACGAGTGAACCTCGTCGAACACGAGGAACTTGAGCGGGGCCTTGCGGAACAGCTCCAGGTCCTTGTCTCGAAGCAGCAGGTACTCGAGTTGGCTGTAGTTGGTGAGCAGGAGACGGGGCTTGCGAGCCCGGATCTCCTCCCGACTGAAGCACTCCTCCCAAGGCAGCGCGACCTTCTCGTCCTTGCCTTCGGCCAGGAGCTTGAGCTCGCCCTTGGTGTAGGCCCGAGACTGCTTGAGGTGGCCGGGCTCCGGGTCGCCCTCATCAGGCGTAGCTCCGGTGTAGCGACCGAAGGTCACGCGGGTTCCGGCCAACAGTGGCCGCAACCGCCGTAGCTGGTCGTCGGCCAGCGCGTTCATCGGGTAAACGATGACGGCCACGACGCCGTCAGGCTCGCCCGCGTCCCGTAACCGAAGGGCGTGGTCTACGATGGGCAGGAGGAACGCCTCGGTTTTGCCTGAACCTGTGCCCGTGGCCACGACCGTGTGCTTGCCGGCCTTCACCGACCGGAGAGCGAGCTCTTGGTGCTTGTGGACGCTGTCGAAGGCGAAGATGCTCTTGAGGGCTGGGTGCAGATCCAGGGCCTTGTCGGCGCACAGGTCGGCCACTGATGGCCCCTGGTCGAAGGGACGGTTCAGGTAGACGTACGGCCCCTTCCCGATCAGGCGGTCGTCACCACCTACGCCGTGGGTGAGATGCTCGCGGACCTGTGCGGCCATGGCACTGTCGGCGATGGGGAACGTGGTCATCAAGTAGCGGCCGAACTGGTCGATGACCTCGGTGCCGAACTGGACTGGATTCAGGCTCATCGAACTCCCCCAGCGTCTTTCTCAGGGCGAATGCTGCACTGTTGCATACCGCAAAACGGAGGCAAGTGTAGCGGCCCGAGGATTCTGTTTCCCAGATCGAGGCCCCGTGCTAACTTCCTCTTCGTGACCGTCAACAAGAACACATCAGGGATCCCGGATCGACGCTACCTGCCCGCGTACTCGGTCGCGGAGGGTGCGCACTACCTGGGCCTGCCAACGGCGACGCTCAGGGCATGGGCGCTCGGGCAACGCCAAGGCGACAAACCGCCGTTCAAGGCGATCCTGCGGCTGCCCGATGCAGGGACCCCGATCCTATCCTTCGTCAACCTCGTCGAGGGTCACGTCCTGAGCGCGTTGCGCCGCGAGCACGAAGTGCCGCTCCAAACTATCCGCAAGGCGCTCCACTACCTGCACCAGAAGTACCCGTCACCACACCCGCTTGCCGACCATGCGTTCGAGACGGACGGTGTCGACCTCTTTGTCGAGAGGTACGGTCAGCTCCTGCAGATCACTGGCGAAGGCCAGATGGTGATGAAGAAGATGCTCGAGGCTCACCTCGAGCGCATCAGCCGCGATGCTTCCGGCGTGCCCATCAAGCTGTATCCGTTCACGCGATGGCGGGGAGATGCCAACGAGCCCAAGGCCGTCGAGATCGACCCGCGTCTTTCGTTTGGCCGGCCCGTGCTCGTTGGCACGGGGATCCCAACGGCGGTGATCGCCGAGAGGTACAAAGCCGGCGAGACAATGGCCGAGCTAGCCGAGGACTACCATCGCACGAGTGAAGAAATCGAAGAGGCCCTCAGGTGCGAGCTCAAGCGCAGCAGCGCGGCAGCCTGAGCTCACCTTCTTTGTAGACCGCAGCCTCGGCGGCAAAGTCGTTGCCCAAGCACTCCGGCAGCAAGGCGAGAAGGTCATCGTCCACGACGACGTGTTCCCTCAAGACGCCTTCGACGAGGTCTGGCTCACGCAGGCCGGTGCCGAGGGTTGGATCGTTCTCTCCAAGGACCGGAGGATCCGCTATCGGGCCAATGAGCACGCTGCCCTCAAGGCAGCCAAGGTGCGTGCCTTCGTCCTGACCGGCGGCAACATGCCCGGCGAGGCCATGGCACAGGCGTTCATCGAGGCCCTTCCAAGGATGAAGGAGTTGGCGGCGACAAGAACGCCTCCGTTCTTGGCGACGGTCAGCGCGGGTGGGCGTATCGCGCTCCTGTGGTGAGGGTCAGACCGTTCGGGCCTCCACTTCGAGTGCCTCTAACCCCGCCCAGGAGGCCAACGCTACTTGCCCTTCTTCGGAGGCGGAGGTGGGGGCGGCGCTGGCTTCTTCAGAGGCGCAGGAGAATAAACGCCGACCCTAACGACAGGTCTGTCCTCACCTGTTGTGGGCGTGCCACTACTCGGCTGCGGGGGCCGGGGCGTCTTTGTTCCCATGGTTCTCCTCCTTGGGGCGAGGGTTAGTGCAATTCTCGTCCGGCACTGGCGGAACGAACTCAACCAGCTCGACATCGATGGCACGTACGAGGATGGCCTCATCCTGCGGCAGCAACAGCCGAGTTCCGTCGTCCAGTAGCCACTCCGGTTTGTCGACGAGGAAGTGGCCCTGGTCTGGTCTATCCGGCCATTCCGCCGGCCAGCCGAAGAGTCGGCGTCCTCCATCAAGGTGAAGGACGACCCATTGCCTGCGGCGACTAAACGCTCTGTGCCACTCCGACGGGTGGGACGACTTCGACGTCACTCGCAATCTCCGCAGGAGCCGGTGGCTCCAATCGTGGTTTGCGTCCACGACAAGGACGAGGCCCAGAATCGCTGCGAGCACAAGTGATACCGCCAGCGCACGGGAACCAGAGGCCAACGCCTGGGCAACTTGAGGATTCCAAGTCGCCACGCCATACCGAAGAACCGCGGCAGTTGCCTCAATGATTGCCGTAAATATGAGCGCTTGAATGCCGCGCTCGAAGGGTGACTTCCGCGAATGAGCCGTCAACCCAAAGAAGATGGCCGCGGTGAGAAAACCGGGTAGTAACCGGTAAACTGCATTGAGCGCGTTTGTCGACGTCCAGTCCATCGTTCACCTCGTGATGGTGCAGCTCTTCCCGCCTACTTCCTCGGTGGCGGAGGTGGGGGTGGAGGTGGTGGTTTCGTGTTCGACGGGGGCGGTGGGTTCAGCCCCTTTCGCAATTCCTCCCGAATGGTGGGCGGTTTGTTGTTGCTCGTCATGGCTCCAACTCCTGTCAGTTGAGGTTTGTGGTACTGCGACCTACGCCGCCGATTCGACCGTCCCATCGATGGACTCCGCGATCCCGCCCCAGGTCCAAGGAATGACACGTCCGCGCCGAAGGCCAGGAGGTAGACGGCATGAGTCAGTGGCATCGTTTACGTAGACTCCGAACATGGGCACGCCCAGCTCGCGGGCAATCCGAACCTCGGTGTGCACTCCTCGAGCCGAGGCCATTCTCTTTCCAACCAGGACGACCACGAGATCGCAGCGGGACATGCGCTCCCGGACGGCAGCCACCCATTTCCTTGGAGGCATGGCCCTCTTCAGTGAAGCGTCGACAACCGTGAACGGCGTTCGCGAGTTCTTGGCCTGCCCGACGAAGAGCGTCTTTGCATCGAGGTCATGGTCGAAGTCGAAACTGATGAAGGTCCTTGGTGTTCGTCTGGATCGCGTATCTGCCTTGTCGTCGGCACTGCGCTCGTCACCCTGCTGGAACAGCTTGGAGACAGCAACAAGGCCACCGAGGCCGAGGAGAACTTTGACGAGGCCGTTCATTGTGCAATCCCCATCGAACGTAGCGCCCACCACAGTGCCATCATCAAGTACAGAAGCAGAAACACGAGCGGGACAGTCTGCTCGACATGAGAGAGCGGAGTGTATTTCCTACGGTCCTTGCCGCCACCGAGTGCCTCCCATTCGCAGGCAAACAAGCGCAACGGGAGACGCTCTTCGATGGCGTGAATCACAGCGAACTTCCCTGAGTTGAGTCCACGGTACGAGCCCACAATCAGCCGCCAGGCCACGCTGAGCACAATACCGGACAGCGCGATGGCCATGACCCAAGTAGGAGCAAGATGCTTGTCCCCCTCGGGCCATCGAAACCCGATGAGTGAGACAAGCGCAGTATTGATGGCCAAGAAGAAGGCGTTGCCCGTATGCCGACGGTCGCTCACCTTCTCTGCCGAGGCCACGTAGATTTTGTACTGCTCCAGAAGATCGGCGTCGTACTTGCCCGGGTAGGCCTCTCTGGGTGCAGCGAACAAGGTCGTCTGGATGTACTCGTTCACGGTAAGCCCTCGGCTACAGCGAATCGAGGAACGACTTGATGTTGTTCCACGTCCAGTCAACCACGCGCACGCCACTCAGCTCAGGAGGAGCGCTGCAGGCTCCTTGCACGTACATTCCCATGACTCGAATGCCCTCCTCCTTGGCGCACCGGATTTCCCAACGAGCGCCATCTGCATTCAACGTCTTGGGGCTGAGCAGCGCGATCATGCCGTCGCAACCCTTGATCTTCGTCCGGCAGTTGGTTTTCCAGGCGCTATCCCACGGCTCCTTCACAGACATGTCCACGAAACTGAACGGTGTGCGCTCGTTCCGTCCTTGGCCCACCAGAAAGTCGCGGAACCGAACATCCTCTGCGGCAAAGCTGATGAACACTCTGTTGTTGCTGGCCATGATTGTCTCCTATTCTCGTTCAATGAAGCCACTGAACCATTATCCAAAAAAACACCTACCCGATCCGAAAGTACGAGTACTCCACCCCACCAGAGGAGGCGGACTCCTCCCTCCGAAGTATGTAACCGGCATCGTTCAACTGCCGGAGCTTCATGCTGGCATTGTTGACCTTGAGGTGGAGCGACTTGGACGCCTTGCTTGCAGTCGTGGTCGGCACGGACATCACATGCTCCAGCATCTCGACGTTGCCTTTAGCCGGCGGCGGCCCGATCAGGCGGTGTTTGCCATCCAGCTGCCAAACAAAGAGTGGCTGCAAGAGCCTTTGGGCCGCAGCATCCCAGTTGTCTAGAAGGTCTGGATCCTCAACATCGACGAGGCAAATGCCTCTGCGTCCTCGGTATCTTCTTGCAAGCTCTACGACGCTCTCCCGTGGGAATGAGGCGTCCGTTCTCTGGAGTCCATCGAGCGATACTCTGAAGACCAGGACGGCCGGCCTTGCCTCGACTATCTTGAGCAGTTTGCCGTGGATCTCCCGACCCTGTTCGTGTCCCCAGGCATCCGAACCACCGATGAGGTCCACGAGGCGTATCGTTGTCCCTGTCTCGTTCATTGAAGCCAATGAATCAGAACTAGCGTCACTTGTCAAACATGAAATCGAAGCAGATGTGCGTCCCATGAAGAAGCGGCAGGCTGTCTGAGCAGAAGGCTACGTGCGGCTGGTAGCCGCTTGCGGAAGGAACAAGATGGACGCGGCACTTCGGCAACCTCACGTCCAGCTCGGCTTGGTATTTGATGGCATGGTCTGCGCTGGCTTTCAGACCGCAACCGCGACCTGGACCGTGGCGTGACAGGCCCTTCTGAAAGGCCTCAAACACAACCGCACTGTCCGACATCTTGCCGTACTTTGCAGGCAGCGTCGGCCGCAGCGTCTCGATGATGCCCACTCCGTTGTCCGAGACAACCACCTTTGCCTTCTTGCCACCCTTGTACACCTGCAGCGTTGCATATCCGTCGAGCGCTGACCCGCTGTGCAGGTACACATTCTGGATCAGCTCAGCAAATACCGTGAACGCCGCTCGCCCCAGCTTGGCTGCAGCCTTCCCAGAAGCGACCGAGTTCTTCAGTGCGTCAGAAAGTCGAGCAGGCAAGTCCTTGTCCCGAGCGACCGACCGCAACGCCGCGATTTCCACCAAGTTGTCGTTCATCCCGCGGTAGACCACTGCGCCGGAAACAACGGGCCGATCCGGGAGTATCTCGACGGCACTGTCGAGCATGTCGAAGAAGCCGATCCTGTTCAGATAGCCCATCGCTCCGTCATGGCCGTCCTCGAACTTGATCGCGACACTTGCCCCTCGATCCCGAAGCTGGTGGGCAAAGCAAAGTATCTTCAGGGCCGCATCGACCATGACCTTGCAGCCCGCGGGCACCGCAACGGTCACCTTCTCTGGCAACGTGACTAGCGGATCATTGGCCAGGGTCAGGGCGGAATCGAAGTCACGGGCATCGACCCAGCTTGCAGGAAGAGCAACGGTCGCGTGTGACTCCATTGTCTCGGATCCTTTGTGATGAGCCGGTCTCTAGGCTGGCCCCACGGGTCTTTACGCCCACAACCGGGAAGCATCGCCATGCTTGCGACGTGCCGTCATGGCCGATGCCACTTGAAGAAGTCCATCGTCATCGCTCCAGCGCGATTGTTCCCTCCAGTCGGGCAAGCCGTTGGCCCGTGAACCACAAGACGTGGATGCTGAGTTCGGCAAGTAGTCCGCGCAGGTCTTTGTCAGGCCTGGTGGGTAACAACACGGCAAGGTCGGTAGCTATCCGGCGTTTCAGCGACCGCCGGTAGTCGAATAGTTGGCCCACAGCGAGACGCACAGCGCCTCGTTCAGGCGAGGACTTGGCCTCGACGAGAAGGTCCCGGTTGCGCCCGTCATAGTTGTCGATGAGGCAATCGAACTGAGCTATGCCATGCTCACCCTCGCTGACGACAAATCCCTGGTCCGCGGCGATCTCCAGGAGCCGATTGGTCATGGAGTTGTGGAGCCGCCTGTGGACCGCTTCTCTCGACTTGA
>JAKLEG010000333.1 GCA_022703175.1 Myxococcota bacterium
ACATCAAGCAGCGCGGCCCTCGTAGCGCGTCGTTCGGCCACCAGCAGTTCGCCCAGATCACGGCCGTGCAGAAATCTCAGTTCCTCGCGCTCTGCGAGTTCGTCGGGAATGACTAACGCATGGCGGGTGCGCTCCACAGACATCAATACCACGGCCTTATCTTTGGGCCCTTCGATGAACAGTTGTAGTTGGGCGTGTTGGTCGACGGCGCCGAGCGCGGCGATGGGCGTCTGGCCAGCGTTAACCACTTCGCCTAACCGATTGACGCGCTTGCCAAGCGACTCGGCCCACAGCTGCACGAACCATAACGTCGTGGTCCACAAGGCGTCGCAATACGGCATCAGCACGAGCGAGCGACGCCCCATCTCGCGCTGCGTCAAGATTGCGCCCGCGGCGAGGCGGCAGGCGGGATTTTCCAATGGTTCGTCGGCGGTGACCGCCTCGACCATTTTTTGGGCACCCGCCACGACCTTGCCTATGTCGATGCCGTGGAAGGCTGCGGGTAATAGCCCGACTGCGGTGAGCACGCTGTAGCGACCGCTGACATTGGCCGGGATTTCAAATGTTCGGATCCCCTCGGCGGCGGCCACTTCACGGAGCAAGCCCTTATTGGGGCCGGTGATAAAGGTCATGCGCGCGCGAGTCTCGCCTGCTCCAAGCGTCACGCGAAACCAACGCCGCATGATGAGCATCTGCGCCAGGGTTTCTACGGTGGTACCACTCTTGGTAATCGCCACCACCGCTGTGCGCACTGGCTCCAGCTCATCCAGGAGCATTGCGAAGGTATCCGGGTCGACATTGTCGACGAAGTGCACGCGAAACGGTCGTTCCACGAGCGGTGATAAGGCGGCGATCAGCGCCCTCCCCCCCAACGAGGAACCACCGATCCCAAGCACAACCAAGTCGTCGGCCAACGAGCGCAATCGGGTGACCTCGGCATTGATGGCTTTGATATCGACGGTGCTTGGGATGTCGTAGAATCCAACATCCTTGCCGCGCCTGCTCATCAGCTCCCGATGCGCGTTACGCAGCTCCGGTTCGAGAGCTGTTAGCCGCTCGCGGTGTAGGCCCCCTTCACACACCGGGGCAAACAACCCATCAATCGACACTGTGGTCATGGCCTGATCCTGCGCGTGGCCAAGGAAGGCAACCGTTGGCGTCCGACGCTATACGGGAGGCTAATCAACCGCCGGGATGTCGCGATTCAGCACCGCGAAGCCATCGATCCGGTCGAGCAACGAACTCAACGTGGAGCCGTTGTTCTTGGCCAACTCTTCCAACGTGGTGTTAGGCGCGCGGAAGCCGACGTGCGTGACGTTCACAACACCACGGGAGGTGGGGACGAACGGATCGGGCTTCGGGTTTTCGCCAACCACGCTGGCGGGTACGCTCGGGGCTGTGAACGTGGCACCGGCAGACGCGTAATAAATATTCCAGCGGGTGGTCGAGCCGTCCCATTGGGTGCCCGTGCCAGTCACCACCTCAGATGCGACGGTCACCCAGTGGATTTGAGCGTCGGCGACCGGGGCTGCTGTGTAGCTGCGGCCGTTGAGCGTGGCCGGTTGGGTTGGGAAGCCGGGATAGGCCTTGTTCAATTGGTTGCTGGCGGGGATGCCGCCCGTGAGCAAACCTGCGCCCGGCGTCGGCTCTTCACGCACCACGTTAGCGGTGGCGCGAACTACACCGTCTTGTACTGAATCGGCCAAAGCGCTGATCGGGAACGCCAAAGCAATGGTGATCCACTCTTGGTCTTCCAGGCCGCCGTGGGCGCGGGCGTGGAACAAAGGCACATGCCCTGCCGTCAACTCTCCGGTGGGGACGCCCGGCGGACAGCCGTTGAAATCAGGGGCGGGGTCATACAAGCACGCTAGGCTCGGGTTGATGGTGCCGTCGAAATCGTTCGGATAGTTCGCCCGGTCGAGGCAGTGGGTGGTGGTACAGTCTAGGCCGGCGGCCAGGCCAAGCGGCACAAAGCCGTAACCTGCGGCGTTCACACCAGTCATCACCACGACGCCTTCCATCGAGTAGTCACCCACCGGATCTGCGGGCAACGGCGACATCGCCAGTTCGGTATAGGCTTGCAGAGGCTCAGTGATCTCCAGTTTGCCGAGGTTTGTGGAGTCATCTAAGACTTCGAAGTTGTGGGCGCTGTCGGAGCGGTTACCGTAC
Source organism: Myxococcota bacterium (assembly GCA_022703175.1). GTDB lineage: Bacteria > Myxococcota > XYA12-FULL-58-9 > XYA12-FULL-58-9 > XYA12-FULL-58-9 > JACRCV01. The sequence continues at coordinate 2,170 of JAKLEG010000333.1, forward strand.
GGCTCGGCAATGAAGTCCTCCCAATCGGAGTAGGCAACCTCTTTGGCTACGACGTTGCCTTTGACGCCCGAGGCAAAGCGCGAGAACAATGGCAACACGCTGTTGAATACCTGCCCGAAGTCGACATTAACACCGCAGTCGGAATCGCAGGTGCAGCTCGCGTCGCAGACGTCCGTGGTGACGTCGCAGTCGCAGCTCAGGTAGTTGGACAACGACGAGATGAGGCCGCTCAAGTCGGACAATTCGACCTCACCACCGATGGTCCAGGCATAGCGGCGTCCGGGCTGCACCACAACGTCGAAGTAGTCTTTGATGGCGTTGTTAGCCAACGTCAAAATGACCCCCCCGGGGAGCGGGGCCCACAAGTCATCGGTACCGGGCAACCCCGATTCGGAGAGGTCGTAACAGCCCGCCGGGTGTTTGCCGCTCGAATCCACTGTGGCGCAGCTGACATCGGCGATCGGTCCCACGAACAGATCTAGGTCGAAGTTCAACAGGGTCTTCAACAGGAAGCTGCCGGAGGTGATGGCGAATTTGAACGCTTTGGGCGGCCCGCCGAGCACTTGACGCTCATAGCTTGCGTAGTCGGGTTTGCCGGAGAAGCCAGCGGTGGTCTTGACCAACTTGCGGGCGGCTAACGGCAAGGCCAAGTCGGGGGCGGTGTTGGCGTTGAGCGCGACGATCGACAGGTAACTGTAGCTGGTCGCAAACACGCTCACCGAATACACGCCGGTCGCGGGAATCGGGTTTGCCGTGGTGGCAAGGCCGTTGGCATCGGTGCTGAGGGTTTCGTCGGGCACGCCGTCTCCGGCGCCGTGGTCGATGAGCACCACCGCCCCGGCAATCGGGTTGCCGGTTTGGTCATCAAAGATAAAGACACGCACGCGACCATCGGCCGGTGCGGCGCCCAGGTGCTTCAGGTTGGCGGTGCACGTGGCAAAGGTGCCTGCGTGCGCGGTGAGCACGTCATCGCCAGCGCTGCCAGAAGATTGAGCCGACAGCAGGCCCGCCGCGGAGACGGCAAACCGTGTTTCATCCCCGACCTCGTAGGTGAAAGTCGCGCCCGGCAGCGGCAGACCGCCTGACGCCGACAGAGAAACCTTGATTGGCATGGAAGCACCGCCCGCCAGGGTGATCGTGGGTGCGCCGGTGGCGGCAAACTCCCCGACGCTATTGACGATTTGGCACTCACAACCCTCAATGGAGAACTCGCACTTCTCGGCCACCGACATGCAGGAACGGGTATCCGGGTCGCAGAACTTGCCGTTGTCGCAGCTAGATGGCGTGCAACCAAACTCCACGCAACAGCCGGTGTCACAGGTAAAGCCCACCGCGCAATCCCAGGGCACGGTGCAGGCTGGGGCAGTACCACAGCTGGCACTATCGTCTTTGCTGCTGCTGCCACAAGCAGTCAGCGACAAACCGAGCAAGGTGGCCGAAGCCATAACAATACGACGCATCATCATCCTCTCCCTCGCCAAACTAGAGTTGCTGCTTTGGGTGCGTGGGCCGGCAACGACCGACCTCTCCGTGCACCAAGGGCGGGACCTTAGATGAGGCTCTGGCGAACCGTCAAGGGAACTTGTGTGGCGTTATGCGTCAAGAAACCCAAAGAAAACAGGGCAAGAGTTCCAGAAATCCGGGTCGGCGACACCAGTGCATTGTGTCTACGGGGGCAGCATGCGCAACGGATTTTCTGGGGTGATGCCGCGCCGCACCTCGAAGTGCAGGTGCGGCCCGCTGGCACGTCCCGTGGCGCCGACGTAACCCAGTAACTGGCCTGCCACCAGGCTTTGACCTTTGCGGACCGTGATGCGTTGCAGGTGGGCATACACGGTCACCAGACCGTCGCCGTGGCGAACCAAGACAAGGTTGCCATAGCCACCTTGATTGGCGGCGTAGATGACTGAACCGCCTCCCGCCGCACGCACCGGCGACCCCTGGTTGGCGCGAATGTCGATGCCATCGTGCTGGCGCTCACCCCGCTGGCCAAACCGGCTGACGATCTCGCCATGGCACGGCCATTGGAATGGGTACTTGTAGCGAGGACTGCGGGTGGTCGGCTTGCTGCCAGGAACCACGGGTGCGGTCACTTCGGGCCGGGTACTCAGGCCCGTACTCTTGCCGGCAACCGGTGGTGCGGCCGGTGGGATTGTGGTGACGAGGCTGGCGTTGGCGCGCGGGCCGTCCACGTTCGGATCGTTGGGCACGATGAGGCGGTGATTGACTTGCAGCTCTTGCGCCGACTTCAGGTTGTTGGCACGCATCAAGCGGTCGACCTTGGTGTTGAAGCGACGCGCCAAGCTCCAGAGGGTGTCTCCCTTCTTGACCAGATAGGTGGTAGGCGTTGGCGTCTCGTCGGGGAGCGGCCTGACCACGGTCAGGCCTGGAGTACTTTTGGGCGTCAACACCTGCCCCCCCACGGCCCCCACGGGTGTATGCGCACAGCCGCCCACGACGAGCAACGTGCCGAAGGCGAGGACGGGAATGAAGCGGCCCGAGCGCGTGCCTGTTTGCATGGGGGTTGACCTCCTACAAGGCCCTACCCTACGCGACTTGCTTGGAAACGCGAGTTTTCGGCAGCTGTTCTGGCCGGCCGCGCTCCCCCCCGGGATAACCGAATTGGTTAGGAGCGCGGGTGTCGAGGATACGCGAGAGGAGCCGAACCCAACTGGTCGGCGGTACGAGAGAAACTCTTGGCAGATAGCCTGCGCGCCGCGTCAAACGAGCGATAGTCGGTCAGGTCGTAGTGAATCGGCGTAAGTGAGACGTAGCCTGCTGCAATAGCATTGTTGTCGGAGTCTTGGATGTCGTCGGTGCCGAGGCGGTCACCGCCAATCCAGTAGTAGGGCTTGTTGCGCGGGTCCTTGCGCACGCTCACGGCATCGGACCAGTCGGTGTAGCCCAGCCTACACAACTTAGTGCCTTGGATAGCCTCGCGGGCAACGAACGGCACGTTGACGTTTAACACCACTCCGCAAGGCAACGGCTTGGCGATGATCTCAGCTGCCAGCTCGGCGCCGAGCGCTGCCGCAACGGCAAAGTCCTCCAAGTCGATGGGCGTACCCGCGTGGTCGGAGATGCACAGCGATACGGCCATTGCGGGGTAACCAAACAGAGCCCCTTCCATCGCCACAGCCACGGTGCCCGAATACAGCACATCGTTGCCCAGGTTGGCGCCGTGGTTGATACCTCCCAGCACCAAGGCCGGTCGGGCCGGCATCAGGTGATGTAGCCCCATGTAGACACAATCGGTGGGGGTGCCGTCTACCGTGAACTTACGGGGGCCCACTTCGCGTACGCGCAACGGGCGCTGCAGCGAGATGGCATGGCTGGTGGCACTGCGCTCCCGATCGGGGGCAACCACCCACACCTCAGCAAAGCTCTCACAGGCCTTCGTGAGCGCTTGGATACCATGCGCATCAATGCCGTCATCATTGGAGATTAGAATTTTGGGTTTGGACATCGGCAGCCGACCTAGCATTGAGGCCGCAGTCTGTCACGCCGTTTCGCTGGGCGTTTCGCTGAGCGATAGCGAAATAACAACATCATGATAGGGGCGACTCCTGCGGGTCATTCTTAGGTCGCTCCTTCCTAGCGGTTGTGGGGCGAGTCGCCTACCAGTGTTTGTCTGACGTCTCTGCTCACGCAAGTTAGGGTGGCCAACGTCGGCGCGTAGGCTAGCTGCGCCCGCGTTTATGCTGCGTCTTGGGTAGCAACGCCTCGCGAAGCGCGCGTTTCTGTTCGCGCTTTCGTTCTAATAGGTCGGTAAGGACGGCGTACACGGGGTTTGCCTGCACATCCTTGGTGACCAAGCCGCGTCCAGGCAAAACGCCGTATTGCAGAATCGGATTATCAGGGCCGTAGATGAGGTCTACGAGCGCCGGCTCAGCCATCTCGGGGTTGTTAGCCACCTCGGTGACGCGCGCAAGAAACTCGGCGAGCTCTGGGGTGGGCGTTTCATATTCGATCGTTGTGCCGGTCAGGGTCTGGTATTTCTCCATGCCGTTCTCCTAAGAAGGCCTCCTTGAGATTGGCAGCGTTGCGCGTGTAGGTGCAAGCTGCTTGGCTTGGACGCTTGGGCGGACTACGGGTACGGCCAGGGAGGCCCCATGGATAGCACGTCGACATCACCCGCTGGGGCCTGCCGCCCGGCGCCCAATCCTGGATTGACCGTTCTAGATTGGGTTGGCGTTGCCATAACCCTGTCGGCGGCGTCGGGCCTCGCAAGCTTCCCTGTCCTGGTCGTGCCAACCTTTCGAGGCATGTTCGTTGAGCTGGGCGGTACGCTGCCCTGGCTTACGTCACAGGTGCTCACGCTCTGGTGGGCCCCGGCTATCGCACTGGTGGCGAGCGATTTCGTTATCATCGGCGTGGCATTGCACCGGGAACTTGGTCTGGGCTATCGGCGCCTGTTGATCGTGGCCGGCTTTCTGGTGGTGGTGGCCGGTTTCGGCAGCACCTTGGCCGGCATCTATTGGCCGGTGTGGCAGATGGCGGGGGCAATAAAGGGGTGAACGGCGGCGATGTGCACCTTCACGATCGTGCGGTAGCGCTACGGAG
>JAKLEG010000334.1 GCA_022703175.1 Myxococcota bacterium
ACGCAGATGGGTGACCCCGGGGTCAATGCTCGTGAGAACGCGGGGGTCAAAGGTAGTGAGAGCCGGCAGTTCGGCCCCAACCTTGAGGCACATCAACGGCTCGGCGGGCTGAAACTTCAGATACGCCTGGACGGCTTCTTGGACTTCGCGATGGTGCGTTCGATGGCGATCCAAGCACTTGAGGCCGACCAGAAGTTGGCCACCACCAAATCAATCCTCGAATCAGAACGCTACACGTATGCGGTAGGGGTAACGGGGTATGCGAAACTGGCCGTCACCTGGAACAGCTTGGGTGCGGGGCTCAGCTGGCAACAAAACTGGTACGATTCGGTGGAGGGGCGGGACCGCCACCAAGAAACCTACACGAGCCCCACGGGCTACTTCCACCGCGGCGTGGCCGACGACTTCAATGTACGTGATGAGCGACGACTCTGGAACGTTTGGATCTCCTACGAACCGATCCCAGGCCTCGCACTCCGGGCCACCGGCGAAGATTGGATGCGCCGCGGCAGTGCCAAAGGAATCTCAGTACGGCGCCGCGATCAGCGCGCGGGCGTAGCAGTGTGCGGCTGTTTTTGATGAGGCGTGAAAACCTCGCTAGTCGATACGAACCATCTGAGCGCCGCGAGGTGGCGCGAGTTCAAAAACCTCATCGTCGAAGCTCGGATCGTAGGTCAGGTCGCGAAGTTTCAACTCGACGTCATCGTGAGTGTCCGGCACACTCAGGTGCAATGCTACGGGCAAACCCCGCTCGTCCCAATCGCTGACTTCCACGTGGGTCAACACCGCGCCTCCGGCACGCACCCAGACCTCTTTGACCCTCGCAGTCTCCGGGTCGACCCACACCTGGCGCTCCTCATCTCCCAATCGCCAGTGAATCAGGAAGAGCCCCCGCACGGTGTCGTAGTTGAGCAATGCCTCGTCCGGAATTGCGATCTCTCCAAACAGCAAACTCACCCATGCGGTGGCGTCCAGGTGCAAGGAGGCGACGCCCATGATCTGATCCAAGGCGTGCGCCGAGGCGCGCCCATAGACATACTTATTCTTGGCAAAATCGATGGCCGAAAACTCCGAACCATTGCTGGCAAACGCCGCCAATACGCCGCCATGCGGTCCCAAAAGCTCATAGCGCAACCGGTTGGGACGCATCGCGGCAATGCTTGCCGTACCGCGCATCCGGCCCTCGTTGCCAAAATAGGTTAGCCGCACCTCGGCGCTATAACTCGACAACTTGGCCTGTGCTGCCGCCATCCGGGGTCGCAAGGCCGCGACGTTTTCAGCACGCCATTCTGGCCGCAACGCCTGTGGCCCGGCGCAGGCGACACACACGCCAATACACAACAAACTCCACCCACCACCAGCACGCATCATAGAGCAACCCCTTCTAGGGTTTGAAATCGAGGGCTTGGACGCTTTGCAGCAACTGCTGCTTCAACACGGGTGTCGGTGAGCTAACCAAGGCCGCCGCCAATGCCGCGCGGGCCGAATCCAGTCTGCCCAACGCGCGATACACCTCGACCAGGTGCCCCAAAACCTCAGCATCCCCAGGTAGTTCGCGATTAGCTCGCTGCAGCAAAGGCAACGCTGCGCTGGCGTCACCGCGCTTAAACAACACCCACCCCAGGCTATCAACAATGAAACCCTCCTCGGGTGCCAAACGATGAGCGCGACGAACCATCACCTCAGCTTCCACGAGCGTAAGCCCGGCCTCGGCAGCAGTGAAACCCCAGGCGTTCAGCGCGATCGGATTGTCGGGTTGACGCTCCATTTGTTCGCGCAGAAGCGCTAGGGCTTTTGGGATCTGGCCCTGGTGCAGATACACATCGGCTAAGCGCGCCACTAACAAGGGGTCGTCAGGTTCGGCCTCACGCAGATGATCAAGCAGCACCAGAGCCTCGCCGGAGCGGCCCAACCAGTCCAGAAGGCTCGCCCGCGCCCAAACGCCGGCCTGCGCTCCAAGTGAGCCAGTGGCACGCGATACCAACGCCTCTAGCGCCTCAAGCGCCTCGGCCTCGGGGGCAAAGATAGCCAACCAACGCGTCACCTCGAACAACGTCTCAAGCGGGCGCGGCGACACCGACACAGCCCACACGGCCGCTTCCATCGCCAACGGCAACTCACCCAGGGCCGCATGGCACTCTGCTCGCAACCCAGCGCGCCGCACCTCTGGCGCCAAAGCCACATCATTCAGCGTGTCGAGGCAACCTTTGGCGTCACCAAGATGAAGCAGGGTTTCGGCAAGGTACAAACGCGTGTCGATGGCCTCAGGATACGCCTCAAGCGTCGTGCGCAACAACGTCACTCCCACGGCGCTGCGTCCTTCTACTAAATCCCCCACGGCAACCAATGTACGCAGAGCCGGATCTTCGCCGGCCTGCAGCAACGCCTCGTCACGAAACGCCTCACCCTCGCGATTGCCCGCACGAAAGAACAAACGAGCAACAGCCACGTAGAGTTCAGGTTCGTCGGGATAAAACGAGAACAACGGTACCAGCGCCTCGGCAGCCTGCTGCGGTTGCCCCAACAGCTCACGCAGACGCGACTCGGCAAAAGCCCCCACCCGGAGAGCCGGACGTTGGCGACGCGCCATTTGCACCAGGCTCAGCGCAGCCTCCAAGTCACCGTGGTCCTCTAACACCGCCGCCAGCGATAGGCCCAACTCAGCGTCCTCGGGGTGCACATAAGCTGCGTGCTCAGCCATGGCTGCCGCGCGCGGATCCCCAAGCCACAACAAAGCATCCACCAAAAGCGGTGCCGCTGCCGCCTGAGTCACTGGAGCGTTGTAGGCAACCTGGAGCGCAGGGACAGCGTCGAAAAATTCCCGCCGCACCATGTGGCGTTCACCAGCCAAGAGATTTAGCCAAGGGTCATAAGGCTCAGCCACAAGGCCCGCCGCAAGCACGCCCTCTGCACGATGATCGTCTCCAGTGGCGGCCCACGCGCGACTCAGCCGCTCATGCACATACGGATCGCGAGGTGCATACACCAGCGCCAAACGCAAATAGGGAATCGCCGCCGCCGCGTTGCCAAGATGCAAGAAGTACAGGCCTCGCAAAAGGTGGGCGACGCCGGCTGGTTCTGCGCTTAGCACCACCTGCGGCAGCGGACGAAGCTGAGAGTCACTCGGCAAGGGAGCCCTCGCCGTGGCTGCCTCACAGGCTATCAGACCACATGTCGAAAGACAGATGCTAAGAGGCACCCTGAAGCGACATGGACCGCCATGGGGAATCCCAAACGCCATCAACGTCGGCGCTTGGCCTTCGGTTTCTTACCCTTGGCTGCGGGCTCAACCACGGTCGGTTTCTCAATCTTTTTGGAATCAACCGGGGTGACCGCCGCGGGAATCGTGGCCAACACAGCCTTGGCGCGCAAATGCTGAGGAGCCAGTGCCACAAGCTCAGCAGCCTGTCTCCGAGCCTCATCCCGCTTGCCTTGCGCCAACGCCAGGCGCACCAGCTCCCAGCGCGCGCGCATCAACTTGGGTTCTTTGGCCACCGCCGCTGCAAAGGCGGCTTGGGCGTCGTCCTCGCCCCCTCGGGACGCGGCGCGAATCGCCCCCTGCAGGAAAACAAACCAACCATCAGGCGGGTCCTTCAAATTCAGCTGCGCTTTAGCGCCAAGCTTCAATTCCACGGCGAGGCGCAACAACTCTTGGGCCCGCCCCAAACCGTCGGCATCTCCGGTGTAAAAGACGCCGGCTGCCACGTGCAGCAAGGGGTGATTCGGCGACTCCTTCAAGGCCGGGCGCAACAACTCAAGCGCCGCGCTGGTCTCGACTCCGGCTGCCTCAAACAGACGCCCCGATTCTGCAGCCATCTGCGTGGCGGTCTTGTGTAAGGCCTCTATCGCTTTAGTTTGTGCCGCGCGTTTATCAGCAGGGAGCTCCTCAAAGGCTTTAATTTGCGCGGTGGCGCGCGAGCCTGCATCGTACAACTCTCGGCCCTGCCGCTGCAGATCCAGGCCGCGGAAGGTATGCACCATCGCAGTGAGTGCCACTGCATCGGGGTAGCGCGGGTCGATCTTCAGCGCTTGGTTCAACTCCCCCAAAGCCTCGGCGTAGCCAGCCTCGGTGTCGGACAAAAGTCCAGCACCAGCCCGCTCAACATGCGGAACGGCTTCGGGCACGACTGCAAGCTTGATACCCAATACTCGACCAAGGGTCAGATCGAAGATGCGCGGTACGAAGAAATAGGTCACGAGCACGTAGGCCAGGAGCAACCCCATGCTGCCAAACACGACGCGGGTGAGACGTCGCCGACGGGCCATGATCTTCTCGAAGTCACCGAGCGGCGAGGTGCCACGCGGCGCAGGTGCGGGGTCGCCAAGTTCTGTCGACAACGCGATCATGTCGGCCGACTCTTCGTCGGGATGCTCGTCAATCCCAAGGCGTGGCGATACCACCGCTGCCGCGGGCGTGGACTTCTTGGTTTTGAGCACCACCGGCGCAGGTTCAATCGGCGCGGGTGTGACTGGCGTAGGCGGGGGAATCGCGGGAGCCGAGACCAGATCCATCGCGGGGGTTGGTGCAACAGGCGCCGTAGCCACCTCTGGGGTTGAAGCCGCCGTAGGCAAAGATGTAGGCGGTGTCACCACGGGCGCAGGGCCTTGGCCCGTCACAAAGAATACCTTGTGGCACTGCGTGCATTGCGCGTCGTAACCTTCGGGAGGAATTGCGCTCGCGGGAAACTGGTACACTGCTCCGCAGTGCACGCAGCTGACACTGACGGTGCCTGGGTCTGGGTCAGCCTGCTTGGGGGCCACAAAGAAAACGTTGCCGCAGCTCGTACATTGGGCATCATAGCCCGCAGCCGGGATCGCAGCCGCGTCAAACTGGTACTTGGCACCACACTGTCTGCAGGCAACTTCCATCATGTCTCGCAAGCCTTCCAGGATCCGGTGCGCCTGCCCATGTCATAACACACAACGTCAAACGCTGACCAATTCCTGCAACGTTTTCGCGCAGGTGTCCTCACCTGCGAGAGGACAATGGCCCCAGCAGCGACAAACCTAACCACGACGACCCTGAATCAGGAACTCGATGTTGCCGTCGGCGCCTTGGATCGGCGAGACAATGTGGTGTACGTCCGTCAAACCAAGGTGAGTAAGCTCGTGGCCCACTGCCGCAACCACCTCCTCACGCGCCGCCGCATCCCGCACGATACCACCTTTTCCCACGCGCTCGCGCCCCACCTCGAACTGCGGCTTCACCAGTGCGACCAACCTCACCACCGGCTTGGCAAACCGCAGCGTCCGCTCTAGCACCAGGCGCAGGCTGATAAACGACAGGTCAAACACAATCAGATCCACCCGCTCCGGTAAGAGCTCATCCGACGCCGTACGGATATTGCAGCGCTCAATCACCACCACGCGTGGATCTTGGCGGAGCGACCAGGCGATCTGCCCATAGCCCACATCCACGGCATAGACTTTGGCGGCTCCTCGCTGCAACAAACAATCGGTGAAACCTCCGGTAGAAGCGCCGACATCCAAACACGTGCGGCCTGCAGGATCGACAGCGAAAGCATCCAGAGCGGCTTCTAGCTTCAGACCCCCACGCGAAACGTACTTGAGGGGTTGGCCTTTCCGCTTAAGTGTCGTTCCCAGGTCGAGCAACTGCCCGGGTTTATCGATGCGCTGGTCCCGCTCGTCCAGGATCGCGCCGGCAAGAATGAGCGCCTGTGCCCGGGTACGGCTATCGGCGAGGCCTTGGCGCACCACCAGAATATCGGCACGTTCACGCATCACTCACGACTCGTGACCGGTTTGCTCCGGATCAAACGGCGCGGTGGCGCCGCCATCGCGCAGGATCTCCAAACGCTTCTCCGCTTGGTCGAGACGTTCTTTGCCGTTCTTCACAAGCCCCACACCTTCCTCGAACAACGCCAGGGCCGCCTCCAGCTTGGTGTCGCCGGCCTCCAACTCCCTGGCAATGGCTTCGAGCCGAGTCACAATCTCGTCGAAGCTGGGCTCTTTTTTCTTCTGCGCCATGCTCGGCAGACTAGAAACGTCGTCAGGGCGGGTCAAGCGCGCTCCGTTTCTTGGGCGGGATAAACTTGGCGAACCTCGGCGTCGGCGCGCCCCCGCGATAGGCGCAACGTCACCGCGTCACCGATACTGAGTTGGGCGGCATCACGCACCGCGTTGGCGGCGCCGTCCAGCACGATGCCATAGCCGCGCTCCAACACAGCCAGCGGCGAGAGTGCATGTAACCGTCCGGAAAGACTGCGCAATCTATCTTGGCGACGTGACAGCTGCGATGCCACTAGTAGGTCTAATCGGGCATTCAACGTATCCAGCGTGCCGCGCACCCGGTGCAGAGTGACCCGGGGATGGTCCCGCAGCAGTCGGGTTTCCTGGTCGAGCAACCGTTGACGATGCTGTGAAAACACCCTGCTCAACCGCCGCTCCAAGGTGGTTTGCGCCTCGGTGAGCCGCTGAGTTGCGCTGCCGAGCAGGTAGCGCCCATCCCCCAAGGTCGCCTGCAACCTGTCTAGATCCAGACGCTGTTCCTGTAAAATGCGTCGGATCGCCCGATCAGCCCGGCGTTGGGCGTCCTCTAAGGAAGCAACCAAATCACTTTGCAGGGGAAAAACGAGCTCGGCGGCGGCTGAAGGAGTCGGCGCTCGGCGGTCGGCCACAAAGTCGGCAATTGTGTAGTCGGTTTCGTGACCGACTGCACTGACCACCGGGACCGGCGC